>DATEOV010000177.1:0-12234 GCA_035273645.1 Flavobacterium sp.
TTTTGAGGTTTTTTCAACCGAAAAAAAGATTGTAACGAATAGCAGGAAATAGCTCCAAATAATAGCTTTAATGCTTCTAAAAATAATCACGAAAACTAATTCGGAAATCGCAAAATCGAACTACCTTTGCACTTTCAAAAAAAACATACAATATGAACATACAACATATTCCACAAATCAAACATACTGAGAGCGGTAACTTCTTTTTATTGGCTGGTCCATGCGCCATTGAAGGTGAAGAAATGGCAATGCGAATTGCTGAAAGATTGGTAGGTATCACCGATAAATTGCAAATTCCTTACGTTTTCAAAGGGTCTTTTAAGAAAGCAAATCGTTCTAGAATAGATAGTTTCTCTGGAATTGGAGACGAAAAGGCACTTAAAATATTGGAAAAAGTATCCAAAACTTTTGGTGTACCAACCGTTACGGATATCCACACCAATGAAGACGCTGCAATGGCTGCTGAATATGTAGATGTATTACAAATTCCGGCTTTCCTTGTTCGTCAAACTGATCTAGTTGTGGCTGCTGCCAATACCGGAAAAGTAGTGAACTTGAAAAAAGGACAATTCATGAGTCCAGAAAGTATGAAACACGCAGTTCAAAAAGTATTGGACTGTAATAATCAAAACGTGATGGTGACAGATCGTGGTACTATGTTTGGTTACCAAGATATGATTGTTGATTATAGAGGTATTCCAACTATGCAACAATACGCTACAACCGTTCTGGATGTTACCCATTCATTACAACAACCAAATCAAACTGCAGGAGTAACTGGAGGAAGACCAGATATGATTGAAACTGTTGCCAAAGCTGGTATTGCTGTTGGTGTAGATGGTATTTTTATTGAAACTCATTTTGACCCAGCAAATGCTAAAAGTGACGGTGCAAATATGTTGCACTTAGATTACTTCGAGCCTTTAATGAACAGATTGGTTGCCATTAGAAAAACCATTAATCAATTTTAATTTAACATAGAATACCAATACATTGAAAACATTTTTATACTCTATTATATTAATTCTATTTATTTCAATTAATTCATTCGCACAGAATGACTCTATAAAAAAGGAAAGATATACTGCTCACAACAAAGGAAAATTCACTATTTCGTGGGGAGGAAACAGAGGTTATTTTACCGATTCTGACATAACTTTTAAAGGAGATAATTACAATTTTACTATTGATAATGCCACAGCTCACGATAAACCAAAGGGATGGCACATCGATTACGTTAACCCGGCCAGAATGACAATACCACAAACTAATTTTAAATTAGGGTATTACATTACAGACAAATACATGATCTCTATTGGAGTAGACCACATGAAATATGTAATGACACAGAACCAAACGGCGAATATGTCTGGTGTAATTGATTATACACTTACTCACCCAAGTTCGCAATTTAATGGTGTTTACAATGGAGATCCGACTGTAATGACAGAAGATTTTTTGATGTTTGAACATACTGACGGATTAAATTATATCAATACCGAATTTGCAAGGCAGGATGATATCTCTAGCTGGTTTGGAATTAAAAACACTGATAAATTCCAAGTAAATATCAATGAGGGAGTAGGAATTGGAGTTTTATATCCAAAAACAAACACAACTCTTATGGGACAGGAAAGACATGATGACTTTCATATTTCAGGTTTTGGAAGCTCCCTTAGAGCAGGAATCAATCTTGTATTTTTTAAGTACTTTACAATTGAAGGTTCACTAAAAGGAGGTTATATCAATATGCCTGATATTCGTACAACAAAAAGTTCGGCCGATAGTGCATCACAACATTTTTTCTTTGCCGAAACCATAATATCGTTTGGAGGTATTTTCAGATTATAATTTTTATTACATACTAAAATCTCCTCTTTTGGAGATTTTTTTTTAAACAGATAACTCATTTATTTAATAGTTCATAAGTTTGCTTACTATTAGAAAATTAATTTTTAAACACATTGAAAACTAAATTCTCACAGACTGCTTTTTTAATTCTTTTTTTTGCAATCAATATGTTTGCACAAAATGATGCTGTAAAAAAAGAACTATATACTGCCCACAACAAAGGGAAATTCTTTGGACACATGGGAGGAAATAGAACTTATTACACTCCATCCGATCTGCATTTTGAAGGAGCAGGATACAATTTTACAGTAGAAAATGCGCAATCACATGATTTACCTAAAGGCTGGCATATTGATTATATTACTCCAGGAAAACTAACAAATTCCCAGACTAATTGGAAAGTTGGTTATTTTTTCCATGATAAATTCAATGTTTCCATTGGTGTTGATCACATGAAATATGTGATGACTCAAAATCAAACAGCAATGATCAATGGAACTATTAATTTGCCTTCGACTGAAGCAGGTTCTCAATTTAACGGAACCTACAACAACGAACCAATAGATTTGACCGACGGTAAATTTTTAAAATTTGAACATACAAATGGATTAAATTATGTTTTTACTGAAGCTGCTTATTACACCGACATCTCTTCAATTTTTGGCATTAGAAATACCGATATATTTCAACTAAATTTCACACAAGGATTAGGAATGGGATTATTGGTTCCAAGAACCGACGCTACTGTTTTAGGAAAAGAAAGATATGACGAATTTCATATTTCTGGTTATGGATTCTCGGCAGATGCTGGTTTGAATTTTACTTTCTTCAAACACTTTTACATACTAACCGAATTAAAAGGTGGTTATATTAACATGACAGACGTTAGAACTACTTATACTGATGATCATGCCCAACATCATTTTTGGTATGGAGGAACTATCGTTTCTTTTGGTGGAATTTTTAGACTTTAATTCAACCTAAAAATAGCTATAAAATCTCCTTCGGGGGATTTTTTTATTTATATAATGTCGCAGCTTCATTTATCACATCAACCAAAATAGTATTGTCAATATCCTCTAAATTATAATACCGAAGCGACTTTACTGTATTCCTCTTTTCTCCGACAAGATAGTCTTGGTTTCCTACCAATTGAAATCCTCTTGCAAAACCAGCATCCACAAATCCCTTTTTGTGATTGGGAGCCAAATAGCAAAATGGCTTTTTCTTATAATAGAAATAAGGGATTCCCCATTTGAAAAGCAATTCCAAATCTGGTATTTCACGTTCAAACACACTTATTAAATGCAAGACAATTGACCTGAATTTTTCGGGTTGGCGGTAGATATATTCATCCGTAATTTTCATCTAATAAAAATAATAAAAAAGTATTGTTTTTCTTAAATTTTATCATTTACTTTGTAAATCAAAGTACTTTATATATGGACGATAAATATTTACAAGACATCAGTGACATCAAAAACATGATGAATAAATCCTCTCAGTTTATATCTTTGAGCGGTTTGGGTGGAATAATGGCTGGCGTATATGCTTTGATAGGCGCTTTTGTAACCCATAAACTAATTCAAAACAACAACAATAATTATGGTACGGATAATTATGACAAAATTATCACTTTAGAAAGCAACACTTTCAAGCTAATTGTTTTGACTGCTTTTGTTGTATTATTTTTATCTGTAACCACAGCCCTATTACTTACCTATAAAAAAACAAAAAGAGAAGGAGAAACTGTTTGGAACAGCGCTTCAAAAAGACTGTTGACCAACTTCTTAATCCCCTTAGTAACTGGCGGAATTTTTAGCTTGTTGTTATTGCGAAATGGAAACTATGGCCTGATTGCCCCTGTAACTTTGGTCTTCTACGGTTTGTCTTGCGTAAATGCAAGTAAATATACACTCCGAGATGTGCGCTATCTAGGCATTACAATTATTATAATTGGTCTATTGGCTACTGAATTCTCTCGATACGCATTAGAATTTTGGGCATTGGGTTTCGGAATTTGCCATATCGTATATGGTAGCATGATGTACTTTAGGTATGACAGGAATTAGAATACAGATAACAAAATTTAGTATGCAGCTAAAAAATAAAATAATTCAATAATTAACAAATAGAGAGAATATCGAAGAATAGTATGGAACCAAAAAGATCAGATATGAAAAAAACGAAATATATTTTTGCCATAATTACCTTTTTGATGAGTTTTGGATGTGCATTATTCATTGCTAATTCCATGTTTGGGAATATTCTCTTTGGTACACGACCTGTCTCCATTTTGGATAAAATAAAAGAAGGTGACATGATTTTTCAAACTTCCGAATCTAAACAATGTGAAGCCATTAGAATAGCAACAAATTCCAAATTTTCCCATTGTGGTATTGTATTTATTGAGAAGGGTGAAAAATATGTTTTTGAAGCGGTACAACCCGTAAAATACACGCCACTAGAAAATTGGATTACACATGGAAAAGAAAATCATTTTGTGGTAACCAGGGTAAAAAATGCATCGGCGCTTTTGAATTTGAAAACTATGCAAAAGATGAAAACCTATGCAAATGGGTTGAAGAACAAAGACTACGATCTCTATTTTGAATGGTCAGATGATAAAATATATTGCTCAGAATTGATTTGGAAAATATACAAAAATGGTGCTGGAATTGAGCTCTGCCCCCTTCAGAAATTAAAGGATTTTAATTTAGAAGATACCCGAGTAAAAGCAATACTAGCAGAAAGATACGGAAATAAAATACCGCTTGAAGAGAACGTAGTAGCTCCATCAAACCTAGAACAATCCAAAATAGTAACCACAATAATTGACACTTACTAAGACTTGAAAAACATTATTCAAAATATAAATAAAGCATTTGACCACCGCATACGACTTGGAATCATGTCGGTTTTGATGGTCAATGAATCGGCCGATTTTAGTACTTTGAAAGAATTATTAGGCGTTACCGACGGTAATTTGGCTAGTCACACCAAAGCCTTAGAGCTGGAGAATTACATCGCCATAGAAAAGCAATTCATAGGAAAAAAACCAAATACTAGCTACAGAGCTACCAAAGATGGTCGCAAAGCATTCCAAGATCATATTGAGGCACTCGAAAAATTAATTCAGAAACGATAATCTATTTTTTTAATCACCTACTTTGAAATACAAAGTACTTTTAAATACTAAACTATGCAAACTACCCTAACACAAGAGGAACCATTTGAAGGCAGAACCTCTACAGAACTAGCCATTGGTTGTTTTACTATTGGCACGCTTTTTTTTATTCTTTTTCTAACGCTACAGGACACTTCGTTTGTTTTAATTATTGGATTTATCTTCATGGTTATGGCAATATTTCTCAATGCCATAATGTTCTGTCATCTCTTGTATCATTTTTACATTTTACCCCAACAGCGAAAATACATTGGACTTAAAATTGTCATTCTATTGAGCAATATTCCTGTCGCATTTTTGTATTTCAGCATCATAATTTATTTAGCATCCACTAATTCACCTTTCTAATCAAATAACTTTTAATCATCAAAAAAATGGAAACTCAAGAAAATCAAAATCCTGCCCCTATCTCCTTTTTTCAATCTATTTTTCAATCCACAACAGCCAAAATGTTGATGGTAGGATTCCTAACCCTCATTTTGCTTATACCGCTGGAATTTGTCAAAAGTTTAATCGAAGAACGTTCCAATCGCCAGGTAGAAGTCATCTCCGAAATCAACGACAAATGGGGCGAAAGTATATCCTTTTATGGCCCTATATTGAAAGTTCCTTACACCACTTTTGAAGAAACACTGACTATTAACCAAAAAACTAATGAAACGGTAAAACAACAAAAAGCAATTACCAAATACGCCTATTTCTTCCCAGAAGATTTAAAAGCTAAATCCAATGTTACCACCAAGTTGCTCAACCGAAACAACTACGAATCGGTGGTATACAGTTCCAAAATGAGTTTTGAAGGAAATTATATTCAGCCCGATTTCAGCAGTAAAAATATTCCAACAGAAAATATTCAATGGAACAAAGCCACAATTTTGATAAAAACTACCAACCTAAAAAGCATCAAAGACGAAGTAAAAATCAATCTTGGCGGCAATAAATGGACATTTGAACCTGTTTACAGCAACAACTTAAACGATTCTACCCAAGCTTTGGAAACCGGTTTTATAGACTTAAAAAGCATATTAATAACAAGCAAAACCAACTTTAGTTTCAATATCACTTACAATGGAAGTAAACAAATAAAAATGGTTCCAATTGGTAAAACCACGCAATTAAGCATGCAATCCAACTGGACATCACCGAGCTTTACCGGGAATTTCCTTCCTGATGACAAAACCAAGAAAATCGACAACAACGGTTTTGTGGCTAATTGGAAAATACTTCACATTAACAGAGCTTTTTCACAACAATTCTTTGAAGTTTTACCCGATTTAGGAACCTATGCCTTTGGAGTTGACTTTGTGATTCCTGTAAATCAATACCAACAGAATGAAAGAGCAGCAAAATATGGCTTTCTAGTGATTGGCCTAACGTTTCTGGTTTTCTTCCTAATCCAATCCATAAGCAAAATCAAGATTCATATTTTTCAGTACACAATGATTGGATTAGCGTTGATCTTATTTTACACCCTGCTCATTTCCATCACCGAACACAGCAGCTTTACAAAAGCCTACCTCATCGCAGCAACAGCAGTTATCACATTGATATCGCTCTACTCCGTTTCAATCCTAAAAGGAAAAAAATTCCCCATGTTCATAGCAGCATCACTCACCGGATTGTACACTTTTATCTATGTCATCATTCAATTGGAAAACTATGCTTTATTAGTAGGAAGTATTGGTTTGTTCGCTATACTTGCAGCTGTAATGTACTTTTCAAGAAAAATCGATTGGAATAAATAAAGTAAAATAATTAGGAGCTATTTCCTGCTATCCGCTTGTATCTTTTTGTCTCGTAAAAAACGAGACAAAAAGGATACCGCTTCTATCAGGGCTAGGGCAATCCGTTTTAATAAGTACTTTTTATTGTACAAGAAATTTAAATTTTACTTATTTTCAACAAAAAAACCACAAAGTAATAGGTTCATTACTTTGTGGTTTTTTGTTTTTTAATTATTCCTCTTTCTGTGTGGCTCAGTTCAAGGAATTCAATGAATTGTACTTTGCAAAGTGACGACAGATAATCTATTACAGTTTCAATTTTAAGCCATCAAATTTCATGATTTTTTATCTCTCAGAGTTTTGATTCATTTTGTTTGCAAAGGAGATTAGCAGTACTAAAAGTAAAATTCCTGCAACGATACCTAATTGTAATATTAAATGCATTTTAATTTTATTTTTATGTTAGACTTTTGAATTTTATTAGCATTTGTGAAAGTAAAAAGAATCGTAATTTATACTCGAAAATCCTCTATTCATATCACAAATTAACTAATAACTCAAAGTTAAAAAAAAATAGATTATATCAAAATATTATCGACAAAATACATATTTTACTCATGAAACAAGGATTTAATCTTACACAAAACTCATATTGCCCTATAAATTCATTTAATTCAATTCCCTTTTCTTACATTTTAAAAATCCAAATACTAAGAAATAACACATGTTCTTTTTGATCAAAAATCCTTTTGGTTATCTAGATGACAAAGTACCTAACCAACCTTGAATTTTTTTTCAGAATATGACCTACAAATCCATTTGTTTTTAATTAAATCATATCTTATAATCTTTATTATCAAACAAATATCTTCCAAGACAATTTTGCGTAAGGGATTGCGGCGATATCCTTTATTTTTTTCTTTCAAAAAATAAAGATAAAGCCAAAAGCCCGACCCAGTTGTAAAATACAAAGGAGGCACGACTGAGTTTTTTACAACTGGGATACGCCCATAATAAGATTGCAGATTGTAGATTTTAGATTGCTGATTTTAGATTTTTTGCACTTGGTTTTAATCCTTTTCTATCATAACACTATTTATTTTCGTCCCAATAACTCAAAAAGTTTAGTATTTTTGAAAACTGAAAATGTAGTTATGAAAAAATTCACGATTTTACTGATGGTTTTGGCGATTGGTGTTGCTTTGTATGAGCAAACGAGTGCTGAAAAAAATGTGTATGTAATGGTTATTGCCATTGTCATTTTTATGATGGGGATGATGAAATTGAGCAGTAAGACTCCAAGTAAAAATCAAGATAAAGAAGACGATAATGTTTAATAAAGGGGATAAAGTTTCGGTGCTGGATGAAGCCGTTGACGGTGTTGTTTTGTCAGTCAAAGACAAGGTGGTCACCATTGAAACAGAGGATGGTTTTGTAATGAATTTTGAAGCCAATGAACTCATCAAAATAGGAGAATCTGCTAACTTGATGGAAAACATAAAAGGTATCAACATCAATGAAATAAAAAAAGAAAAAGAGATCCCAAAGCCCAGAAGCTTTGTAAAAGAGAAAAAAGACAAACACGAATTGCCTGTACCAGAATTTGATTTACATATCGAAAAACTGGTACCCAATAAGCGTGGGATGTCAAATTATGATATTTTGACTTTACAGTCGGAAACTGCCAAACGTCATATTGAATTTGCGATTCGCAATAGGATCCCAAAAATTGTTTTCATTCACGGTGTGGGTGAAGGCGTCTTGAAAGCCGAATTGGATTTTCTTTTTGGACGTTATGACAATATTGTTTTTCAGGATGCTAATTATCAAAAATATGGTGCGGGTGCAACCGAAGTTTATTTTAAACAGAACAATAAATAAGTATCCCTAACTCCATAAAAAAACGTCAATGCTTAATTATTAAAAGTATTGACGTTTTTTTTATTGTTTCAAGATTTTTATTATGGCATGGTAGTTTGTAACTCGCCATAGTTATAACTGTCCCCTAATTGAAAATTATTAGCATCTTTTTCGAGTGTTACATTTTTAAGAATAATGGTGTGTTTGAAAGTTTTTGGACCACTTGTAGTAGTCGTAACTTCGATGACACCCCCTGCTTTCCCCAACCAAGTTTGGTTAACAGTAGGCAATAATGGATCTGTTGTTTGGCAAAAATAAGATGGCGGTACAACACCGTTAAACAAACGGTAAACTAATTTATTTTTGACAAGTCCTATTACTCCAGTTCTTGGAGAACCAACAGGCGTAACAGCATTTGCAATTAATGCTGGATCGATATTCAGTGTAAAAGCCTCGCTTTCGGTAAAATCATATACTTGTCCACTCGTACATATATTCAAAAGTCCGTTGAAACCAAATGGTAGCGGATCTACAGTTTTCAAATAATCACCAAATGGAAAAGTTTCATAAAACTGGGTTGTGCCATCCGGTTTTGTGAAAGTGATATTTTGAAAAATAATATTATTATTATATCCTGTTATTCTAGTACTGTTATCTGTTTCGTTCAGTTTCTTGACAGCAGTAGTAGTAATTTGAATGATACCGGAAGATGCTTCCCATTGATTTTTTATATTGGGAGTCGCTGGAGGAATTAAATCACAAATATTTCCGGTAGCTACTTTACCATCATAAAAATTATACACCACCTGGTTTATCGCATTAACATCTAATTCTATTGGGTCATTCGCGGCTGTGGGATTCTCTGTAAAAGTTTCTTCTGGAATATTTAAAATTAAAGATTCACTTTCTTTGAGTTTAAAAATAAGATTATTATCAGAACAACTGCTTGTAGTTACATCCGAAAAATCAATTGTATCCACTATTAAATCACCATCATCACAGCCCGAAAAAGCAAATACACAAATCAAAATCCCTAAAAATCGTTTCATTATTTTTTATTTTGAACAAAAATAGAATTTTTAATTTGTTTCTTAAACTTTAGTAACCAAAAACATATATTTTAACAAAAGAAGTTACTGAGATTCAAAGATTCTAAGCTCTAAAAAAAGTAATCATCTGTTATTTGGATTATTAGAAACATACAGCCATAATCGTTCAGTATCTTAGAGACTCAGCATCTTAATAAAGCTAAAAATTCACTACAGAAATCCTTATCTTTGTGCTGAATTTTACTTTTCGATGAAAAAATACAAATACTATTTCGCCGCTTTTTCAGCATTTTTTATCTGGGGCTTTTTTAGCCTAGCTCTAAAACCCATATCCAGTTATCCTTCTTTGGATATTTTATTCTATCGCGTGTTTTTTAGTGTACTAACGATGACGGTGATAAATCTTGTTTTTAGAAAAAAGAATATCCGTAAAAACTGGGATGATTTCTCGGCAATGCCTTCAAAAAAGAAAAGGAGTATCGTTGTATTAACCTTGGTGGGAGCAATGATTTTGGCTTCCAATTGGTTTATTTTCATTTATGTTGTCAATCATGTGAGTGTCAAAGCAGGCTCTCTTGCTTATTTGATTTGTCCAATTTTAACAACTGTTTTTGCTTTCTTTTTGCTTCACGAAAAACTAAGTAAATGGCAATGGTTAGCAGTTTGCATAAGTGTCATAAGTTGCATTTTATTATCCCTAAATCATTTTCAGGATATTTTTTATAGCTTGGTCGTTGCAGCAACTTATGCATTGTATTTGGTTAGTCAACGTAAGAATAGTGAGCTTGACAAATTTCTAGTTTTGAATATACAGTTGCTTTTTATTGCTTTGATAATTTTGCCTTTTTACCCAAAGTATAGTGGTGCAATCCCAACAGAATCTTTATTCTATACTTGCCTATTTTGCATTGTTGTATTTTTTACGATCGTTCCTCTTTTCTTAAATTTATATGCTCTAAAAGGTATTAACTCATCTACTGTGGGCATCTTGATGTACATCAATCCAATAATCAATTTTGCCTTAGCCATTTTTTACTTTAAAGAGCAGGTTACTTTGCTTCAAATGTTTTCTTATTCTTTAATTTTGATATCCATCATTGTTTTCAATAAGAACATAATTTTTGGCAAAAAACAAAAAAACAAAGTAATTATTGAAGGTTCAAAATCTATATAAAAATGAAAAAAGTATATCTTGATAACGCTTCCACCACTCAACTTCATCCCGAGGTGATATTGGAAATGACCAAAATATTAACCGAAGATTACGGTAATCCATCCTCTACACATAGTTTGGGCCGCAATGCCAAAAGTATTCTTGAACTTTCCAGAAAATCAATTGCAAAGCAAATAAACGCTTCAGCAGCTGAAATAATTTTTACTTCCTGCGGTACCGAAGCCAATAACTGGATTTTACGTTCGGCTGTAAAAGATTTGAAAATAACTAGAATCATTACCAGCAAAATAGAGCATCATGCGGTTTTGCATACTGCCATTGCGCTACAAAATGAATATGCTATTCAAGTCGATTATGTAAAAATCAAATCCAATGGCGAAGTGGATTTAACCCATTTGGTTGAATTATTATCAGAAGAAAAAAAGACTTTGGTTTCCTTAATGCATGTCAATAATGAAACGGGATCTATTTTGGATCTTGACAGAGTGAGCCAAATTTGTAAAGAGCATCACGCCCTATTACATTCAGATACAGTACAATCTATTGGGAAAACTAAAATTGATTTACAACATACCCCTATCGATTTTGTGGTGGCAAGTGCCCATAAATTTCACGGACCAAAAGGAGTTGGTTTTGCTTTTGTTCGAAAAAATGCAGGATTACAGCCTTTCTTTTTTGGTGGAGAGCAGGAAAAAGGACAGCGCCCGGGAACCGAGGCCATACATCAAATTGCAGGAATGGCAAAAGCCTTGGAACTTTCCTATCAGAATCTTGAAAGTGAAAGTCAATATATCGCATCATTGAAAGACTATACTATCGAAAGACTAAAAACAGATTTCCAAGGATTTAAAATAAATGGAGAAAAGACCCTTTATAATCTGCTCAATGTTGTTTTACCTTTTGACGAAAGTAAAATTTCTATGCTTTTATTCCATTTAGACATGAAAGGTATTGCTGTTTCCAGAGGAAGCGCTTGTCAATCGGGAAGTATTAGACCTTCTCACGTACTGGCTGAAATGTTATCTGATGAAGACTTAAAGAAACCGAGTATCCGAATTTCTTTCAGTCATTTTAACACCAAAGAAGATATTGATTTATTAATGGAAGGATTGAAAACTATTTAATTAATTGGCTTTCTGTTTCACCTTTTCCTGTTTTTTGAAATAACCACGCAATAAAAAACTATGTTTCATCGCTTCAAGATCTTCGTTTAGGAGTATAGTCGCTTTATTTAAGTTTGTCATAGTGGAATCAATTTTTTTGACCAAATTTGGATCATTGGATAAATAATTGATAGCTCCATTTCCGTTTTTTATATTCAAAACTGTGGCGTTTAAGTTAGTCACCACTTTGTTTATCTCTTGGCTTGATTGATCAAGATTGGTTACG
>DATEOV010000178.1:0-5448 GCA_035273645.1 Flavobacterium sp.
AAAACACTAATAGTTCATTTTTAGATCATTAGCACAACCATTATCATTAAATCGTACGGATAAAAAATTAGACACAATCTTTATTTAAATTAAAACTCTTTTTGGAGAATTTATTAAAATGAAATGCTTCAGAAAAATTAAGCTAAAAAACATTCTGTCAAAATATTTTTAAAATTCAAAAAAGGATTGCATCCTATTGTTACCTTTGCAAAAAAATTAAACATGTCAAATATTTATATAGGGTATCATTTTTCTATTGAACCAAAGGAACTGGGATCGGAAATATTAATTGCCGAATTGGGCGAAAAAGCCTTTGAAAGCTTCACTGAAACCGAAACTGGAATTTCTGCTTTTGTGCAAAAAGACCTTTGGGACGAAACAATATTGGAAGACATTCAAATATTACAATCGGAAGAATTCAAAATCGACTATACTTTTGAAGAAATCGAACAAGTAAACTGGAATGAGGAGTGGGAAAAGAATTTTGAACCTATAGATGTAGAAGGAAATTGCCATGTACGTGCACCATTTCATCCTAAAACGGATGCAGAATATGATATTGTAATCGAGCCCAAAATGAGCTTTGGAACAGGACATCATGAAACTACACACATGATGATTCAGCATTTACTGGAAATGGATGTTACTGGAATGAAAACACTTGACATGGGTTGCGGTACAGCAATTCTTGCCATTCTTGCCGAAATGAAGGGAGCTCAACCTATCGATGCGATTGACATTGACAATTGGTGTTACCTAAACTCCATTGAAAATGCTGAACGCAACAATTGTAAACACATTACGGTTTATGAAGGAGATGCAGCTTTATTAAAAGACAAAAAATACGATTTGATTATAGCCAACATCAACAGAAACATTTTGTTAAATGATATGCAAAGTTATGTTGACTGTTTAAACGCAGGCGGAACCATATTATTTAGCGGTTTCTACGAAGAGGACATTCCTTATATTGATGCATCTTGTATAGAAAAAGGATTAACTTACGTAAAAAAATTCCAAAGAAATAACTGGGTATCAATAAAATACGTAAATTAGTATTTCCTTTTTTATAAATCAACAAAGTACAAAAACCTAAAAGCATGAGTACAATAGAGAAAGTAAAAGAAAGAACCCGAGAAGAGGAAGTAACGACTAAAAACAATGAAATAATAGTTTACAATGACGATGTTAATACTTTTGACCACGTCATTGATACTTTAGTTCGCGTTTGCGGACACACTCCTATTCAAGCAGAACAATGTTCGTTGATTGTTCATTTCAACGGTAAATGCACCGTAAAGACGGGAGAATATGATAAACTAAGAGTACAATGCTCTAGATTACTTGAAGCTGGCTTAACTGCCGAAATAATCTAAACTATACAATAATACTATTTCCAAAAATTTGTTATTTATTAAACCTACTTGAGCAAGTACAATCTCAAGTAGGTTTTTTTATATCTTCTCAGTACCAGAACTAATTTTGAATCCCAAAAATCCCTCCTTAAACTTTATTCTTCTTAAAACCCACATTCTTGAATACATAAAACAACCTATAAAAAAATAACAAAAATCACAATATTTTAAACAATTATTCTATATTTGAACAAAAACACCCCTCAAATGGAAGAATACGGTAAAATATTAGTTTTTGTGATGCCTGTTTTTTTGATATTAATTATAATCGAAAAAATTTACGGTAACTATAAAGGAGAAGACACCTCACAAAATATGGATTCGGTTTCGAGTATTAGCTCGGGAATGGTCAATTCGGTCAAAGATGTTCTTGGACTTAGCGTTACGTTGGTCTCTTATGAGTGGTTTGAAACCAAGTTCGCCATAATTCATTTGGATGCTACTATCTGGGCTTATATCATTGGATTTATCGTTATTGATTTTTATGGCTATTGGAGTCATCGTCTGTCTCACCAAATTAATTTTTTATGGAACAAACACGCAATTCACCACAGTAGCGAAGAGTTTAATCTGGCTTGTGCTTTGCGTCAAACAGTTTCGAGCTTTGTCAATCTATTTACATTTCTATTGATTCCAGCGGCGTTATTGGGAGTGCCTCCAACAGTAATTGCGATAATACTGCCTATTCATTTATTTTTACAATTTTGGTACCACACCAAACACATCAAAAAAATGGGTTTTCTGGAACAAATACTTGTTACACCATCGCATCATCGCGTTCATCATGCTATAAACCCTGTTTATATGGACAAAAATCATTCGCAAATATTCATTATTTGGGATAAACTTTTTGGCACTTTTCAGGAAGAATTAGATTCGGTGCCGCCTGTTTTTGGAATAACGAGACCAGCACAAACCTGGAATCCTTTCCGCATTAATTTCCAACACTTGTGGTTATTGATTACCGATGCTTGGCATTCCGAAAAATGGAAAGACAAACTTACCATTTGGTTCAAACCCACAGGTTGGCGACCAGAACACTTTGAAGAGAAATACCCAGTAAACAAAATCACTGACGTCTATACCTATGAAAAATACGGGACACAACATTCCAATAAATTAATGTATTGGTCATTATTTCAAGCCATGTTTACTTTATTGCTGATTACCTACATGTACAATTCGATTGCAATTATTGGTTTGCCAAACGTATTTGTCTATGGTGCTTTTATATTTCTTACCGTTTACAGCTACACCGAATTGATGGATACCCGAAAAATTTCATTGCTATGGGAAGGAATTCGTTTCCTTATAGGAATCGCAATAATTGCCTATCTAGGTGATTGGTTTGGCATGAATACACTTTTCCCTTATGCCTCATACATCATAATTGGGTATCTCGTTTTATCACTATTGGTCACGTTTTATTTTGTTAACACCAATTTTGATGCAGAAAAATCAATTGTAGCAACTTCTTAAAAAAAATCTATGCAATCATCTTTACTTCTCAAAACCTACATTGGTTTTACTATTATTTATCTTGGTATTCTATTCCTTAATCTAGAAGGATTCGACATCTATATGAAACCTATTTTACTTCCTATTTTAATGGCACCAGTTATAGTTTCTGAAAATTTTCCAACCAAAAAAATCCTTTTAACAGCATTGACATTTTCTTGGATAGGTGATATTATTTTACTTTTTTCGGATAAAGGCGAACTCTATTTCATCTTCGGGCTAGTAGCTTTTCTCATATCACATTTAGTTTATATTGTCCTTTTCAACAAACAACAAAACACTAGAACCAACAATAACAAAGCCCTGTTTAGGATTGGTGTTCTAGCCATATTAGCCTATTTCGTTTTCATGATTAACACTTTGTTTCCAAAACTAGGACCTTTAAAAATACCGGTTTTGGTCTATGCAATCGTGATTACCACAATGCTTTTCTTTGCTTTCAAAGGCAGTTTAAAATGGCCAATTCCTGCTAACAATTACATCCTTATTGGTGCGATTGTATTTGTAAGTTCAGATAGCATACTGGCTTTCAACAAGTTCTATACCTCTATAAATCATGCATCGTTTTACATAATGGCAACTTATTGTATGGCACAATATTTAATTGTAAGCGGGATTTTAAAGCTGAATGCGTTTAAAAAATAATATTTAGGGCGTGCCAATGTCATTAAGTTAAGAATTTCTTGCTAGGCTTTTTCTAAATATAACTCTCGCAAAGACGCGAAGACGCAAAGAAATCGATTCTAAACTTTGCGACTCTGCGCCTTTGCGAGAAAAAACAAAGCTTAATTTAATGACATTGGCCTCACGCTCACCTAAAACAAGATATTTCTCCAAAAAAAAAAGCATTTTCCTATTTAGAAAATGCTTTTTTTATAAAGAGTTTTAAAGATTAATGGGGCAATTTACTTTTTAAAGCACCATAAATAATCGTTCCTATCAGAGCTCCAATAAGAACAATAATTACTGGCATAAATCCCGCCCCTATCAATATAAAAATTGGTCCTGGACAAGAACCTACCAAAGCCCAACCCAATCCAAAGGAAATACCTCCCACCAAATATCTGACAGTACCATTTTCTTTATCCAAGATTTCAATAGGTGATCCTTTGATATCTTTAATATTTTTCCTTTTAATTATTTGAATCCCTATAACTCCTGTCGCAACAGCAACACCAATAATTCCATACATATGAAATGATTGAAATTGAAACATTTCATAAATGCGGTACCAAGAAACCGCTTCCGACTTGGTAAGAACAATTCCAAAAAGAAATCCAACGAGAAAATATTTTAATAATTTCATAGCTTAAAAAAGTAAGGGTAATATAAAATGAGCCATAATCAGTCCGCCAATAAAGAAACCAATAACTGCTTTCAGCGAAGGCAATTGCAAATTACTCAATCCTGAAATTGCGTGCCCTGATGTACATCCACCAGCGTAACGCGTTCCAAAACCGATTAAAATACCGCCACCAAGAAGTATCAAAATACTTTTGGGTGATTGCCAAGTCTGTTCTCCAAATAAAGCTTGTGGCATTAATTGACCATTGGGAGCCTCAATCCCCATTTGGGAAAGTTGTACTATCGTTTTTGGATTAATAGCAACATTAGTAGGGTCGCTCATAAAATGTACAGCCACAAAACCTCCAGCCATAGCGCCTAGCACTACCAAAAAATTCCAACGATTGGCCTTCCAGTCTATGTCAAAATATTTAATATTTTTTCCTAATCCTACCATAGAACATAAAGACTGAAGATTGGTCGACATACCGAAATTCTTTCCGAAATAAATCAGTGAAAGCATCACCATACCGATTAAAAAGCCCGAAACATACCAAGGCCATGTTTGAAAAATAATATTCATAAAGTTTCTTTTTGAGCAAAGATAAAAAGGTTCAAGCAATCCTAATGTGAGAAATGTTACATTTGCAAAAAATAATATCAATCACAAAGTTCAATGTCAAACTAAATGATAATTACATTTTGATTATTTTTGAAATAGCAATTAAACTTTTAAATTAGAATCCTAATTAACCTAAGAACATGAAAAAAACAATTCTTTTTATTGCTTTACTACTTGTTATAACTTCTTGCGGAAGTATTAAATCATCAATAAAAAATGTAGACAACAACGCTCCTGTCCCTGTTGTAAAAAACAATGCCTTTATAATTACCCAATACAGCAAAGACAAAAAATACGGATATGACAAAGACTACCCAATCAATATTTTTTACAAAGGCACCAAAAATGACACCATCAACCAAAAATATTTCATAAATGCTTTGGCAGGACCAAAAGGCGAAAAAATAACTTATAAAAAATTGGAAAATTGCTGCCCGTTTCCAACTAAAACTAGTGATATGGGTGCTGGATTTTTGAATGTCTACGAATTGACTTGGGAAGGATTGAAAAAACCAATCATCTTGTATTTGAACATCTATGAAAGAGGTCAATTGATGGTTCCGGTTGGTCTTAGTTTGAAGAAAATATAATTAAAACCACTACTGCCCT
>DATEOV010000179.1:0-2802 GCA_035273645.1 Flavobacterium sp.
CTTCAAAATCACCAAAGAAAAATCCTTTTTGATGAGGGTTTTCACCATATCTCAATACTTGACCGTTTTCTATACTCGCTTTATAGATTGTTTCATCAGTATTAAAATAGTTAAAGATTGCACCATCATAATGTGAAGAAACATGAAAAGCTTTTGTAGCCAATAATTTCCTGTCAACCAATGATGTAGCTCCGTTTTGATTAGTAATCATTTCCAAAAACAAACCATATTGATCCATAGAAGAAACAATTACAGTGTCTTTGAAGTTTTTTGCAGCAGCGCGAATCAATGAGATTCCGCCAATATCTATTTTCTCGATAATATCTTCTTCACTTGCTCCAGAAGCAACTGTTTTTTCAAATGGGTACAAATCAACAATTACCAAATCAATTTGAGGAATTTCATATTCCTTCATTTGCTGTACATCACTTTCGTTGTCTTGACGATTTAGAATACCACCAAAAACTTTTGGATGCAATGTTTTTACACGTCCGCCAAGAATTGATGGGTAAGAAGTAACATCCTCTACAGGTATTACAGGGATTCCTAAATTTTTAATGAATTCTTCAGTGCCTCCTGTTGAATAAAAAGTCACATTTTGTTCGTGTAATTTTCTAACAATTGGCTCAAGACCATCTTTTGAAAAGACTGAAATTAATGCTGATTGGATTGTTTTTGTTGCGCTCATTGAGTAGTTATAATTTTAAAGTGCAAAAATAGTTTTTTTTGATAATATAATTCAATAAAAAAGATGTAACAATCTCTTAAAATAACATACCTATTGTTAAATATATTTTTTTAGGTTTTTGCAATAAAAAGATAGAATTTTACAGTAATACAAATTTTAGAAATATGCTAGTTTACCTACGATTATTAAAAGAGAGTTTTGGTTTTGCCATGAATGCTTTGCGAAGCAATAAATTAAGAACATTTCTTTCTTTATTGGGTGTAACTATTGGGATATTCTCAATAATAGCAGTATTAGCAGCAGTTGATTCTTTGGAGAAAAAAATCTCCAAAGACTTAAGTAGCATGGATAAAAACACTATTTATTTATTAAAATTCCCATTCGGACCTTCAGATGTACCACAATGGAAAAGAGAACAATTCCCTAACGTAAAATATTCCGAATATATTTATTTGAAAGATGCAATGACGCATACAGATGAATTAGGCTACAGAATATTTACCCGAAGTGAATCTATAAAATATGGACCAAATATCGTAAGCGATGTACAGATAATGCCTGTTTCTCATGAATTTATTGATATTGAAGGACTAACATTTGCAGAAGGAAGATTTTATAATGAGTCTGAAGCTAATTCTGGAGCAGCAGTAATAGTTTTAGGCGATGATATTGCAAAATCACTTTTTGATGACACAGAAGCTATTGGGAAAAATGTGCGATTGTATGGCCAGCGATTTACAGTTATTGGTGTTTTGAAAAAAGAGGGTTCCACTTTTGGAGGGAGTAATGACTCAGCTGCTTATATTCCTGTCAATTTTGTTCGAAAAATGTATGGAGACAACAATCCTAATTTAACAAATGTTATCATATTCAAGCCTGAAAAAGGAGTAGATATGGAAGAGTATAAAGGTGAAATTTCACAAAAACTTAGAAATTTTAGAGGATTAAAAGCAGGAGAAATTGATGATTTTTTCATTAATGTTTTTTCTGGATTTTTAGATTTTATAGATGAGATGTTAGGGTCTTTACGAATTGGAGGAATCTTTATAAGCTTTTTCTCTTTCTTGGTAGGAGGCTTTGGTGTTGCGAATATCATGTTCGTTTCCGTAAAAGAAAGAACAAATTTAATTGGAATCCAAAAATCATTAGGAGCTAAAAACAGATTTATTTTATTCCAGTTTTTATTCGAAGCCATCATTCTTTGTGTGATTGGCGGAATAATTGGTCTTTTTATGGTTTGGATTATATCTATACTTCTTACAAACTTGTTAGATTTTGAATTTGTATTGAGTATATTGAATATAATAATCGGTTCTGGATTATCGATTGTTGTAGGAGTTATATCTGGAATCATCCCAGCAATTTCTGCCTCCAAGCTAGACCCAGTTGAAGCTATCAGAACTGGAATGTAAGCGATATCTACTATTATATTATTGTTATTTTAATGTAAATTTGGAGAGCTTTGAATATTTAATTAGTTTTGGATAAACATCCCATAATTAAATTTTCATAGATGAGCTTTATTTTAAAAAATGTAGATACAGTTGACTCTATTACTAGAGAGGATTTCAAGAAAAACTATTTAGACAAAAGAAAACCATTAATTATAAAAGGATTAACAAACGATTGGCCTGCTCGTGAAAAATGGTCTACTGATTATTTCAAAGAAATAGCAGGCGATATAGAAGTAAAACTAGTCGACAATTCCAAAGCTGATCCCAACAAACCAATTAATGCATCTATTGCCAGTATGAAATTTGGCGAATATTTGGATTTAATAAAAAGAGAACCTACAGAACTGCGCATTTTTTTCTTTAATCTTTTCAAACACAGACCAGAATTAGTTAATGACGTTAAAGTCCCTAAAGACTTAATGGGTGGTTTTATAGAAAGTATGCCAGCCATGTTTTTTGGCGGATCCAAAGCAATTACTTTTTTGCATTATGACATTGATTTGCCACATCTTTTCCACACTCATTTTGGAGGCCGAAAACACATTATACTATTTGACAATAAATGGAAAAAACGACTTTATTGTATCCCAAATACAACTTATGCATTAGAAGATTATGATGTTGCCAATCCAGATTTCGAAAAATTTCCAGCATTAAAAG
>DATEOV010000180.1:0-2716 GCA_035273645.1 Flavobacterium sp.
ATTTTTATTGTGCGACTCTGCAAAACTCTACTTCCTACCACACACAAGATTACACTTCACCAACGGCATTGGTTGTTGGAACTGAAGCAACAGGACTTACACAGGAATGGCGCGATGCTGCGACTCAAAATATTATCATCCCAATGCAAGGAGAAATTGACAGCATGAACGTATCTGTAGCTGCCGCTATTTTAATATTTGAAGCCAAAAGACAAAGGGGGTTTTAGATTGCAGTTTTAAGAATTAAAAAATATTCCTCCCTAACAATTTTCAACATTTACACATAATAATCAGACAGTTGAAATAAAATGAAGTAAAAAAAATCATTTTATCCAATATAGTTGATATATCAATTATATTTGTATCAATATTTTAATTAAAAATATATGGAAAAGCTAAATGACATCATTTTTTATTCAATTGAAAAATCAATAAAAACTTATCGGCAATTCGCCCAAAAAAACATATCTAAAGCAGGCATTGAAATAACCATTGATCAATGGCTCGTTTTGAAAACTATTGAAGAAGACAATTCAATATCGCAGAAAGAGATTGCTTTTAAAACATTTAAAGATGTTGCTTCCATTACTAGAATCATTGAATTATTAGTACAGAAAGGGTATTTATCCAGAAATTTAAAGTCACAAGACAGAAGGAGATTTGATTTGACTTTAACAAAAGAAGGAAATGCTATTATTGAAAAAATGCAGCCTTATATCCAAATTAACAGAACTCAAGCATTAAAAAACATAACCGATGAGGAAATAATGAATCTTCAATCGACACTTTTAAAAATAATCTCAAACATCAATTAAATCTCAAAAAATGAACAAAAAAACCATCTTAATTATTTTTTCCTTTTTGCTACTGATTCCAATAAATTCAAAGGCGCAGTCTGCAGTAAATCAAAAGGCCAACCCTGATCCAGTAACAAAAATAGAACAGCAGCAAGTTGTTGATTCAATCAGTTTATTGTTGAACAAAAGCTATATTTTTCCAGAAGTTGCAAAAAAAATGGGGGATTTCATCATATCGAATTTCAAAAACGGATCTTATGCCACTATTACAGACCCTGCATTATTTTCTGAAAGATTAACTGCAGATCTGCAATCTATAAGTAAAGATAAGCATATACAGGTTAGATTTAATCCTACCTTTATAAAAGAACTTAGAGAGTCAAATAAAAACCCAAGTCATGAAGAATTGCCTGCATCTCTTCTTGAACAATGGAAAACAAGCAACTATGGATTTAAGGAAGTTAAAATACTTGATGGTAATATAGGGTATCTCGATTTGAGAAGCTTTGGGAACACTTCTTTTGCAGGTGAAACTGCTGTTGCTGCAATGAATTTTTTTTCTAACACCAATGCTTTAATCATTGATTTAAGGAAAAATGGAGGCGGTTCATCAGAAATGATTCAGCTGATTACCAGTTACCTTTTTGATTCTGAACCTGTTCATTTAAATAATTTCTATTACAGGCCAACTGATTCAAATACACAAACATGGACTTTGCCCTATGTAAGCGGTAAACGCATGCCAAATGTAGATGTTTATGTATTAACGAGTAAACGTACTTTTTCGGCTGCTGAAGAATTTAGTTATGATCTAAAAAACTTGCATCGTGCCACAATTATCGGTGAGGTTACTGGAGGCGGTGCTAATCCCGGCGGAAACGAAATAGCGACAGACCGCTTCACTATCTTCGTACCATTTGGAAGAGCAATTAATCCAATAACTAAAACAAATTGGGAAGGAACTGGTGTACAGCCTGATATAGAAGTTCCAGCAGATGATGCGCTATTTACTGCACAAATAAAAGCTTTGGAAAAATTGACAGCAAAAGAATCTAAAAATTCAAATAAAAAATATTCTTGGCTTCTAACTTCAATAAAAGCAAAACAACATCCTTTGGTATTAAAAACAAAGGAATCCGAAAATTATATTGGTAAATTTGGTCCTAGAACCATAACTTATGAAAACGGAAATTTATATTATCAGCAAGATGCTTTTCGTAAATCCAAGATGCTGCCTCTTGAAAAAAACATTTTTGACTTGGAGGACAATATGGTAAGAGTAGAATTTAAAAAAGTAAATAATAAGATCTCAGGCATCACTGTTGTTAATGTAAACGGAACTACAGAAAGCTTCGAGAAGAATTAAACATTAATCCTTATTTGATTTTAAAGAGAAAACAATAGATTAAAGAATCAAAATTATAGTTTTAAATTTCAGATTTTTAACCCAAAACAAATTAACATCGAATAGCATGAAAAAACTTAGTATTTACCTTTTAGCCCTTCTTGCATTTAGCATCCATTCTTTTGCTCAAATTACAGAACAAGAAGTGGACAATTTAGTTAATCGAACTTTAACCGCCTTTAATGTTCCCGGAATTGCAGTTGCGATTGTAAAAGACGGAAAAGTGATAATGGCAAAAGGTTACGGAGTAAAATCTATTCTAACCAATGAAAAGGTCGATGCAAATTCACTTTTTGGAATTGCTTCCAACAGCAAAGCTTTTACAAGCGCAGCTTTAGCAATGTTAATAGACGAAGGCAAACTAAAATGGGACGACAAAGTCATTACTTATTTGCCGAATTTCAAAATGTACAATGATTATGTAACCAACGAATTTACGATTCGTGATCTATTGACTCATAGAAGCGGATTGGGACTTGGAGCTGGAGATTTGATGATTTGGCCAGATGGAAGC
>DATEOV010000181.1:0-4662 GCA_035273645.1 Flavobacterium sp.
ATTTTTTTTAATGTTCAGCAGCGGCAGCTTTTGGAGCTGGATTAGCTCTAACTGCTTTAACTTTTGCCGGAGTTATAACTGTTTTATTATTCCCCCAACTGTTATACACATAAGTCAGAACATCGGCTACTTCTTCATCTGTCAAATTTTGGCTAGTCATCACGTTATTGAATTTCTTGCCGTTTACAATAACCTCTCCACTTAACCCATGTAATACTGCACTAATTGCTCTATCAGGGTTAGCATTCAAGAAATCTGATTTGGCTAATGGAGGGAATGCATTTGGAACCCCTTGTCCTTCGGATTGGTGACAAGCAAAACAGGTTCTTCCATATAATTCTTTACCTGATTTAATCTGTTCTGGCACTGTTTTAGCTGCAGTACTTTTTGCTACGCCGTTCTCTTTTGGCATGTTTTGAATGGTTCCTCCTTCAGGCAAATAAATTCCTTCTTGAGTAGTTCCAGAATATACTTTTTTATTTTCTTCCCCTTCAACTTTCAACATCCCCAAAGCTCCTTTGTTGAATGCTCTAAATATAGAGTGATCTACCAAAATGAATGTTCCGGGAACATCCACTTTAAACTCTACAATGGCAGAACCTCCCGCAGGAATTAAGGTAGTTTGAACATTTTTGTTAATCATATCACCACCTTCGATATGCACTTTGTCAAATATCTCACCGATTACGTGGAATGAAGAAACCAAATTTGGACCTCCGTTACCCATATAAATACGCACTGTTTCACCTACTTTTGCAGTAATTGCTTTGTCGCCGGCAACAGCTCCAACTTTTCCGTTGAAAACCACATAATCCGGTTGTTCCTTAATCGCTTTATTCATATCAAACGGTTGAGAACCTTGTTCTCCATAACTTCCTTTGGTATAGAAATCCCCTTGCATGATGTAGTATTCTTTGTCCACTGGAGGTAATCCACCTTCAGGTTCCACCAAAATCAAACCATACATTCCATTGGCAATATGCATCCCAACAGGTGCTGTAGCACAATGATATACATACAATCCAGGATTTAATGTTTTAAAATTAAATACTTTTTCATGTCCTGGTGCTACTAATGAAGATGTTGCTCCCCCACCTGGTCCTGTAACGGCGTGTAAATCTATATTATGTGGCATTTTATTGTCTGGATGGTTTTTCAAGTGAAATTCCACTTCATCACCAACTCTGGTTCTGATGAAACTTCCCGGAACTGATCCTCCAAAAGTCCAATAGGTATATTTTACTCCATCGACCATTTCACCTTCCTGCTCTTTGATTTCCATATTTACAACTAATCTCATCGCAGGTCTGTCACCAACAGGTTTTGGAACTAATGGCGGCGCTGTCAATTCGGCTTCTTTTTGACCTTCTACTTTAATTTTTTCATAATAATCGGCGTCATGTGTTTCTTCTTTTTTTCCGCAAGAAAAAATACTAACAGCTGCAAATAATGCAAAAGCAATAATTTTGTAGGGTTTGCTAAAATGGAATAATTGTTTCATAATTGTTTCGTTTTAAAAAGTGGTTTTTTATATTAAGGATAGTTTTGTCTTTTTTTATTACACTGTAAAATTAAAATTTGAGAATCAAAAAATTAATGATAAATATCATGTTTTTAACTTTTATTTAAGATCCTTATTTTATCCCAATAATCAAAACCACAAGCAATCCTAAAGTTATTATCAAACTGATTTTCCAGAACGAATGGGCTTTTTTTAATTCCATAAATTGAAAAGCAACCAATAGAAATTTAAAAGTAGCCAAAACCATTATCAAAGGGGTAACAAAAGCAGAAACAGAAAACGAACTTGCAATACAAGAAGTTGCTATTGTGATAGTTAACAAAGAAGTAAAGACTAAAATTAGTGAATTTTTCATTACTAAAAAAATAAATAAAGTGTAGGGAATAAAAGCAACCAAATCAAATCACACATGTGCCAAAAGGCAGCACAGGCTTCTATGTCTTCAATAGCGGTATCGGAGTCTTTTTTGATCATTCCGTAGTTTGTCCAACCCAAAATAACCAATCCCATAATGACGTGAATGACATGAAATCCTGTCAACAGCCAATAAAAAGTGTAAAACATATTGGTGTCCAATGAAATTCCGCTTTCTACTTTATGGTAATATTCTAAACTTTTTAGTGCCAAGAATAAAATACCTCCCAACATAGCCAACTTAAAGAACACTGATGATTTCTTGACTTCTTTTTCTTTAAACTGATGAACTGCATTGGCCATAAAAAAACCGCTTGTCAATAAAAAAACTGTATTCACGGCACCAAATGTAGTATTCAATTCCATTCTTGATTGGTGAAATACTTCTGTGTTTTCACTTCCGTAATACACGAATGCAACCAACGCCATTCCGAAAGTAATGAGTTCGAGAAAAATGATTATCCACATTAGGATTCCTCCTGGCGGATAATAGATGTTTTTGTAATTTATTTTTAGAGTTTCCATAATTGTATTTTTACTCCCAATCCAACAATCGTTTTTCGCCTTCAATTTTCTTGATGTCGGTAATATCCTGAGACATTTCGATCACGCCTTTGTAGTTTTTGTTGGCATCCCTCACGGCAAAATAACGGATGTAAATCAGGCGATCTTTGTAGTTGATCCAAAAAGAAGATTCGTTTTGGGTTCCTTTTCTGAATTCTTCCAAGATTTTAAGAACCGTTCCCACACTTTTTGGAGGATGGCAAAATTTCACTTCACGACCAATGATTCCAGCGCTTCTTGGAAACACGCGTTCCTCTCCTCTATTGTAAAAAATCACTCTGTCGTTTTCGTCCACATAAGTCAAGTCCAACGGCATGGTTCTGAAAAGCAGATTCACCTGCTCCACTGTCATATATCCTTCATCATAATGCGAAGTGTTTTCCAATGAAAAAGGCATTTCCCTGATGGTGAAATCCTCGCTTGGATGTACATATTCCACTTTTGGAAAAGGCGGTGGCGTTTGGGACAACATCCAACCAATTTCCTCCTCGCCTTTGCGCATTTCAATCCAATCATTCTCGGTTAGAATGTCTAATGCATTTGGGAACAGAACGTTTTCTTCAACTCCCATCAATCTATAAATTCCATCCACCAAAAAAGTGGTATTAGTTGCAACTCTATCCAGATTATTCATTTTGAGATAGTACTGAATCAAACGAAACTGCTCTCTCAAATTATCATGGAACGACCACATTCCCTGCGAAGGACCTACCCATCCTTTCTTTTCCAAAAAAGGAAAAAGCTGATTTTCTTTGCGGGCAAATCGTTTCTCTATAGTAAGCAACTGATTGAATATGTTGGTGTATTTTGGTAAATCAATCAATGGGTTAACATTTTTAATCTCCTGCAAAAGAGACTCTATTAATTCTTTCTCCTGAAAGTAAATCCAAACTGGATGGCCTTCCGGCAATACTGGGTTATGAACTGTTTCTGTCATTTTAATTAAATTTATTTTGAACCATTTTTTTAAAAGATTTTTTAACCATTAAGACATTAAGAAAATTAAGTTTTGATCGATACTTCAACTTTTGCCTTAATGAGAACTTAATCCCTTAATGGTTCATTTAAAAAGATGGTTATTGTATTCTTATTTCTGGTGTTTTATCTTTTCGTATAATTTCACTAACGATTGTAGCAACTCAACAGGGGTCGTTAAAATTTGATAGTGGTTTTGTCCAAACATTTGAGGCAAATAATATTTGGCTTCGGCCTCGATGGCCAATGCATAGGAATTAATATTTTTTGAATTAAGTTCGCGAAGGGCTTGCTTCACGTCATTGATTCCATATTTGCCTTCGTATTTATCGTAATCGTTGGGTTTCCCATCAGAAATCAGGATTACCCATTTATTTTTTGTGCTTCGTTTGTCGAGGCGAACTCCTGCATGTCGCAACGCGGCTCCAATCCTGGTGTAACCACTGGGTTCTACCGCTCCCACTTTATGCTTCGCAACATTCCAATTTTCATCAAAATCTTTGATGGTTAGATAAGTTGAATAATTTCTAGTTTTGGAATAAAAGCTGTCTATCGAAAAATCAATATTGAATTCGTTGAGGATTTCCCCAAACAAAATGGATACTTCTTTTTCCACATCAATCACTCGATTGCCGGCGGCATAACCGTCACTAGAAAGGCTGATGTCCAGAAGAATCAGAATCGACAAATCCTTTTCTTTTTTTCGGTTCGAAACATAGATTTTATCCGAAGGCGTTCTTCGGGAATGAACATCAACATACAAATCGGTGATGGCATCAATGTCAAATTCATCGCCTTGGGTTTGCCTTTTTTGCTGTTGCATTTTGTTGTTGACATTCGTCAGCATTTTGCGCAAGCCCATCAAGGTGGAGGCATTCTTTGTTATTGTTTTTTTGTAATAATCGGCATCAGTCTTTAATTGCAGCTTTGGATATACTTTACAGAAATTTTCTTTGTAGCTGTTTTTGCTGCAGTCCCATTCGTCGTAGGAGTGATGAAAACCTTTTTCATCCACTGAAGCGCTTTCAGAGATTGTGGTGTTTTCTATAAAGTCAGATTGGTAAACGGAATGTGCCGTATCGTCAACGCGAACGGTGTATTTCATATTCAGCTCTTCCAACGCATCCTGATGATCTTCTAATTCATCCGATCCATCGAAATCACGCCAGTTTCCGTTGAATTCTTCG
>DATEOV010000182.1:0-2271 GCA_035273645.1 Flavobacterium sp.
TTTGGAGTCTTGATAATAAAGTAGTTTCAGAAGCCGACAAAATTTTAATTAAAGAAGGTGAAAATGTACGTATTACTATTCACAACAATTCTATGATGCGTCATCCAATGCACTTACACGGGCACGATTTCAGATTATTGAATGGTCAAGGCGATCATGCACCATTAAAAAATATTGTGGACATTATGCCAATGGAAACCGATACCTTGGAATTTAATGCAAATGTAAAAGGTGATTGGTTTTTTCATTGTCATATCTTGTACCATATGATGAGCGGAATGGGCAGAGTTTTCAGCTATGAGAACCAAACGCCAAATCCCGAAATCCCAAACCCAAAACTCGCACAACGTAAATTGTTTGCCGATGATAGAAAATTTCATTTTATGGCAGAAAATGATTTTGCAACCAACGGTAACGATGGAGAAGCAATGTACCAAAGTACTCGTTGGAGCATTGGAACAGAATGGCGTTTAGGTTACAAGGAACACCACGGTTATGAAACCGAAACCCATATTGGAAGATACATTGGGAAAATGCAATGGCTAATGCCGTTTATAGGTTTTGATTGGAGATATAGAAAAATGGGAATAGACGTGCAAGAACATAATCTTTTTGGACAAACTAATACTAAAGACAATCGAGCTGTTTTTAGTGCAGGGGTTAATTATACTTTGCCAATGCTTATAATGGCACAAGTCGAAGTATTCACCGATGGAAATGTTCGTTTACAGTTTGAACGAAAAGATATTCCAGTTTCTAAAAGACTACGAATGAGTTTAATGGGGAATACCGACAAAGAGTATATGGCAGGTTTACGTTATATTATCAAAAGAAACTTTGGAATAACTACGCACTATGATAGTGATATGGGATTTGGATTTGGTGCTACTTTGAATTATTAATTCAAAAGAGGCTGACCTAATTTTCGGAAGGCCTCTTTTTGTATTATCTCTTTTGTACCAAATGCTGTAAATGGGGATCATTTTTGATGCGTTCCAATTCAGTTTCAATAACCTGAATGATATCAAGTTTTATTTGTCTGTAGTTGGTTTCAATTTTTTGTTTCATTTTGTCTTCTCCGTGTTCATCTACAAAAGATAAAATTCCCGGTATTTTTTGATAAGCCTTGGCTTCGGCTGCTACTTTTCCGTTATCCACAACAATTTCAGCGTGGAATATTTTCTGTTCGATGCGTTCATCAAAATTATCCGATACTGCCCCCACAAATATGCCTTGTGTGAGTGTGGAAATTTTGGAAGCCGGGATAAGACTGTCCAGTTGTGTAGATATAGAAGTAGATTTGTCGTTTCGGTTAATAGTTAGGCTTTGCCTTTTCTGCAACACTTTCCCAAAGCGTTCCGAAAGACTTTTAGCAGTTTCGCCTACAACCTGCCCGCTAAAAATATTCCCTACCGTATTTTGAATTACCTTACTTTCTTTGTCTCCATAATCCCTAGTTAACTGTGAGTAATCCTGAAAACCCAAACATACTGACACCTTATTGCTTCGGGCTGTTGCAATCAGATTATCCAGGCCTCTAAAGTAGATTGTGGGCAGCTCATCTATAATGACAGAACTCTTTAACTGTCCTTTCTTATTAATGAGTTTTACAATACGAGAATTATACAACCCCAGCGCAGCAGAGTAAATATTTTGACGGTCAGGATTATTGCCAACACATAATATTTTTGGCTCTTTCGGGTTGTTGATGTCCAGTGAAAAATCATCTCCGGTCATAACCCAATACAATTGCGGGGAGATCATTCTTGACAAAGGAATTTTAGCTGATGCTATCTGTCCCTGCAACTGGTCTTGCGCACCACCTTGCCAAGCATCCATAAAGGGGGATAGATAATTTTCCAGATCAGAATAGGATGTCAGAATAGTAAATACGTCCGAGTACTTTTTGTTTAGTAATTCAATGGCGTGAGGGAATGTACAGTATTTGCCGTTTTCATAGATTTTCAGATACCATATAATAGCCGCTAAAAGAATAATCGGGCTTTCTACAAAGAAATCTCCCTGCTTCTGTATCCAGCTCCTGTTCAGGTTTAGCATAATGGTATAAGCCGCTTCGTAAGCATCGGAAATATCAGTCATGAAATCAGGATTGAGGGGATTACAACGATGACTTTTTCTTGGATCATCAAAATTAATGATGTAGAATTTAGGTTTTACTTTGTATTTATCCGTGTGTATTAGCAAATGGTTATATGCAATTGTAGAAAGGTCGTCGAATTTAAAATCATAGATATACATTGAAAAACCTTT
>DATEOV010000183.1:0-2417 GCA_035273645.1 Flavobacterium sp.
CGCCTATTTCTTATCATTTCTTGATGCTTATGATTTTGCAAGCGAAGGAAGCGAAGATATTCAGGAGGAAAACAAAACCTTAATCAATGCCTCAGTACTAGGTTTAATTTTCGAAAAAATTAATGGCTACAAAGACGGTTCTTTCTTTACCCCAAGTTTCATTACCATGTATATGTGCAAGGAAACGATACGCAGAGCCGTTGTGCAGAAATTTAATGAAATCAAAAATTGGGAGATCTCTAATTTTGAAGGACTATATGAGAAAATTACGGACAAAAAAGAAGCCAATGACATTATTAATAGTTTAAAAATTTGTGACCCTGCTGTAGGTTCAGGCCACTTCTTGGTTTCGGCATTAAATGAAATCATTGCCATAAAAAATGACTTACGAATACTTCAGGATCAAAATGGCCAACGCCTGAAAGAATACCAATTTGAAGTAGTCAATGATGAATTAATGGTAACTGATGAAGACGGAATTCCATATCAATACAACCCAAAAAGCAAGGAAAGCCAACGTATCCAGGAAACTTTATTCCATGAAAAACAAACCATTATTGAGAATTGCTTATTTGGTGTCGATATTAACCCTAACTCCGTAAAAATATGTCGTTTGCGTTTATGGATTGAGTTACTGAAAAATGCCTATTACAGACCTAATACCAATGAACTAGAAACCCTGCCCAACATTGACATTAATATAAAATGTGGCAACTCTTTAATAAGTCGTTTTGGCTTGGATGCCGATTTGAAAGAAGCTCTAAAGAAAAGTAAGCTTTCTATCGATGTTTATAAAAATGCTGTCAATACCTATCGTAATGCGGATAGTAAAGAGCAAAAGCGAGAAATGGAAGAATTAATTGGCGAAATAAAAACCAATTTTAGAAGTGAGATTAATGCTAATGATCCTAAACTTATTAAACTGTATAAACTTAAAGGGGAACATCTTGTTCTTACCTCGCAAACAGGACTATTTGAACTCAGCAAAAAAGAAGAAACAGAGCGTAACAAAAAAGTAAAAACTGTTTCGGAAGAAATAAAAAAACTTGATACCGAAATTGAAGAAATAAAAAGTAACAAAATTTACGAAAATGCTTTTGAATGGCGTTTTGAGTTTCCTGATATCCTAAACGACGGTGGTGATTTCGTTGGATTTGATGCTATAATAGGAAATCCTCCTTACGTTCAACTGCAAAAGATGGGACAAGATAGTGTTAGTTTAGAAAAAATGAATTTCGAAACTTATACCAAAACAGGGGATATTTACAGTCTCTTTTATGAATTAGGATTTAATATTCTTTGCAAACAAGGAATACTAACTTTTATTACATCAAACAAATGGATGAGAGCTGCTTACGGCGAAAGCTTGCGCAACTATTTTGTAGAAAAAACAAATCCTATTTTGCTAATTGATTTTGGAGGAGTACAAGTATTTGATTCGGCTACAGTTGACACAAATATACTTATGGGAACAAAAACGAAGTATGAAGAAAAAACAAATGCTTGCTTATTAAATAAAGATTTCAAATCTGATGCATTAGAAGACTTTATCAAAGATAATTCTACACCTACTCATTTTAAAAGTAGTAGTTGGGTAGTCTTATCCTCTATCGAAAAAAGTATAAAAGAGAAAATTGAAAAAATTGGAACACCTTTAAAAGATTGGAACATTAATATTTATAGAGGGATTTTAACTGGTTATAATGACGCTTTTATCATTGATGGCAAAAAAAGAGAAGAATTAATTAAGGAAGACCCGAAAAGTGTCGAGATTATTAGACCGATTTTGAGAGGTCGAGATATAAAAAAATATGGTTATGAGTTTGGAGATATTTATTTGATTACGACCTTTCCGAGCTTAAAAATTGATATTGAGGTATATCCTACTGTAAAAGAACATCTTTTGAGTTTTGGTTATGATAGATTAAAGCAAACAGGAGACATTGGAGCAAGAAAAAAAAGCAATAATAAGTGGTTCGAAACTCAAGATAGTATAGGTTATTGGGAGGATTTTTCTAAACAGAAAATTGTATGGAAAAGAATAGGTTCCATACTTCGATTTAGTTACGATGACGCAGGATGTTTTTCATTAGATAGTACCTGCTTTGCAACAGGTACAAGGATTAAATATTTGACTGCTTTTTTCAATTCTAAAATTGGAAATTATTCATTAAAAGATTCACCTAAAACTGGAACAGGAGATTTATTAATTAGTGTGCAGGCTTTTGATTTTCTATTCGTGCCCATTGTTAATACTGATTTGGAAAATGAAATCAATGATTTAATTGATAAAATAAGACAGAATCAAAATGAAATACAGTTAAAAGAATATGAAATACAGTTAGATAGAATATTTTACAATTTATACAACTTTACACCTGAAGAAATAGATATAATTGAAAACAAATAGGTTTTAC
>DATEOV010000184.1:0-4487 GCA_035273645.1 Flavobacterium sp.
ATTTATTATACAAGTAATTACACATAATCATCAAACCTTTTTTATGATAAAATCACTACTTCTATATTTGTCCTTATCCATATCCATTGGAGGTTTTTGCCAAACTTCCCAATTCAAAATCTATGATCTCAAGAAAAAACGGTTATTGGTAAAAATAACCGGTGTCTATATCTATTCTATTAATCAAGGAAATATAGATATTGACAGTGCCATGGTATTATCTTGTTCTGCGAATAAAATACCTGTATCATTATCCTATGACGAAGGTTATAACGATGGGAAATATTTGCTGGAAAGTGAAATGGTGGATAACAATAATATAACTCCAGAACTAAAAATACTAGCCAATTCACAAAAGACAGATCGTGTCAAGTTATTATTGCAATTAGGCAGCCATTATCTTTTTAAACCAGGAAACAAAAAAGAAGATCTTCAAAAAGCGTTGCTATATACAAAACAGGCAGTCGAACTGATTAATCAGCTGAAAACACCAAAATGGCAGCAACAAAGTAATATACTCTTGGGTAAATATTATTTCCAAGCAGGTAATATGACCGAGAGTCAAGCCATTTTTTCAGCGGTTACAAAAAACTGTCGAAAACTGAATGACAAAAAAGCATTGGCTGATGCATTGGAAAACCAAGGAACTTTTCTTTTGGACAACAATCCTAATAAAGAGAAAATCTTGACCGAAGCAATGCTTTTATATAAAGAAACTGGTGACAAAGAAAAAGAAGCAGAAACCTTAATGAAACTCGTTACAGTACATTTTTGGACCGGAAATCTACCACTTGCCAAAAAAGAGTCCATTCAAGCATATAATTTTCTAAAAAAAATAGGCTTTAAACATACCCATTATAATGCCGCAACTATTTCATATATTGACTTAGTTCTAAAAAATCAAAAAGAAGCTCTTTTTTATGCTATAGACGGAGTAAAAACGATGGAGGCTACACAGGATCTGGCTCTGGCTGATAACTTTTATTTGCGATTAGGGAGTATTTACCATCAAATGGGGAATCTTCAAGAGGCAATGCAATTGTTTAAGAAAAGCACAGAAATTGGACAAAAAAATTCTACTAATACCTGGTATAAAAGTTTCATCAGTTACATAGGAACTTTATCTGATCTAGGCAAACACAAAGAATCTCTTGACTATTTAACAAAGACAACTGAACGATATCCTCCAGACAATACATTTGACAAATTACTTATTGCTCGTACTGCGGCTATGAGTTATAATAAAATAGGCAATTATAAACTTGCCGAAAAAAATTATATTCTTATTGAAAAATATATACCTCAATTACTTAGTCCACAAACAGCTTTTGATATCAATATAATTTACACCGAAATGTCTTTTTTTTATGCCAAAATGGGCCAGGCTACTAAAGCAAAATATTGTGCAGACCAAGTATTGTCTATTAAAAACAAATATAAAATTAAATTTAATTATGACCTTTTAGATCTATCCTTATTTAAAATTGACTCACTTTCTGGAAACTATTTATCAGCTATTCAACATTATCAAAAATATAAAAAAAGCAGTGATTCGATAACAAACTATTCCAAACGCAAAGAAATTGAAAGACTGCGATTTGAATATGAAACGGCACAAAAAGAGCAAAACATCAAATCACTGGAAACACAGACAAAACTACAGCAAGGTAAACTAGACGAATCCAATCTCTTAATCAAATTATCTATCGCTTCTGTGTTGTCATTGCTTATAATCATTGGGTTACTGTACAATCTGTATCGAGTAAAACAAAGAAACAATAAAAAGCTGGAGATAAAAGAAAAAGAAATCATCCTGAAAAACACCAATCTGCAGCATTTATTAGATGAAAAAGAATGGCTGATGAAAGAAATTCATCATAGGGTAAAAAATAATCTGCAAACGGTGATTAGTCTGCTTAACTCCCAATCTGCTTATGTTGACAATGATATGGCTTTATCTACCATAAAAAGCAGTCAGCACCGAATTCATGCCATGTCACTAATTCACCAAAAGCTGTACATGTCCGAGAATATTTCAACTATAAACATGCCAGTTTATATCAAAGAATTGGTTGAATATTTAAAAGATTCATTCCAATTAAAACAACGCATTCGTTTCGAAATAAAAATAGAGCAACTGGAATTAGACGTAGTACAGGCTGTTCCATTGGGATTAATTATAAACGAAGCTGTTACCAACTCCATAAAATATGCGTTTCCGAATGATCAGGAAGGGCTCATTTTCATAACATTGGTTTCAAAGAATACAAATCATTATTTACTGAGTATTCAAGACAATGGAATTGGAATTCCTATTGAATTCAAAGAGAAAGCCAATTCATTCGGAATGAGTTTAATCAAAGGATTAAGTGATGATTTAGAAGGAACTTTTTCCATCGAGAACAGCAATGGAACTTTGTTAAAACTTAACTTTGAGAAAGTAATTTTGGACAAGCAAAAAAAAATCTAATGATTAATTACTGAACAGTTTATAAAGCATTTGTTTTGACAAAGCCTTTCTTGTCCTAGATTATGATTTGATAATTAATTGTGCTTTAATTTTGTATTTAAATTACGAAGCCATGAAGAAACTAGAATTTTTAATACTCGGAAAAAATGAGGCAATACTGGAAATCCTATTACGCCTTGTGAATGCAAATGAAGATTGGCATGCAGTTGGTTTTAGTGATGAAGAAACAGCTAAGGCTTATTTTAAACAAAACGTTTTGGATATTGTTTTATTAAGTTCCGGCATTGACACAGCATCTGAAAAAGAAATACAGGAGTTTTTTAAAGCAGAACAGCCCGAAATTGAAATCATAGAACATTACGGAGGCGGCAGCGGATTACTGAAATGTGAAATTATGGAAGCTCTAGAACGCCGAAGAAAAAGAAACCTATCTGAAAATCAAGCTTAAATTAATACTCTAATTTTCCCTGATATGTTTGAATCAATCAATACGAATGTTTGCAAAAAAAGTGAATTTACGCCCGATGAAATTGAGTATTTCAATACCATATTGCAGTATAAAGAAGTTCCTAAAAAGACATTATTATTACAGGAAGGTGACATTTGCAACTTTGAAGCTTACATCCTAAAAGGTTGCATCAGGAAATATTATATCAATGAAAATGGATTTGAAGTTATTATACAATTTGCCGTAGAAGATTGGTGGATAAGTGATATTGCCAGTTTTCATGAAAAAAAACCAAGCAAATTATTCATAGAAACTCTCGAAGATTGTCAACTATTGATATTAACACCCGAAACCAAAGAAATGCTTTTGCAAAAAGTTCCAAAGTTTGAACGCATTTTCAGGTTATTGATACAACGAAACCTTTCGGCAATGCAGAATAGGCTGATTGATACCATTGCCAAATCGGCACAGGAAAAATATTTAGAATTTATAAAACTTTACCCAACAATACCTCAACGTGTGGCACAGCATTACATCGCTTCCTATCTTGGGATTTCAGCTGAATTTTTAAGCAAAGTAAGAACGAAACTGGCCAAGCAGTAAGTTTCATTTCTTGTCCTAGTTCAATGCTTTACAATACTATCCGATCTAATTTTGTATCGGAATTATTGTAAAGCATTTTTTTTATTTAAAAAATAGCAACCAATCATTTCTTGTCCTAGTTCAATGCACAGGAATTGAAACCGACCGAAATTTGCATCATCAATTTAATACTAACAGCCATGGATAGAAAAGACTTTATTAAGAAAGGAATATTTGGAACTGGAATGTTTGCAGCCACTGCAGCATTTGGAAACATTATGCAAAATGATATTGATGAAATTCAGCCTCTTGAAATCTTAGGCTTTAATCACCTTCCTAATTCAGAATCATTGGTGATGGAAAACACAATTTTGCATAAAGCAGATACAAGAGGATTGGCAAATCATGGTTGGTTAGAAAGTCATCAGACGTTTAGTTTTGCTAATTATTATAATCCGGAACGAATGCATTTTGGTGTCTTAAGAGTCTTAAATGATGACCGTGTTGATGCTGGTAAGGGTTTTGGAACACATCCTCATGACAACATGGAAATTATCAGTATTCCATTGGAAGGTGACTTGGAACACAAAGACAGCATGGGAAATACCACGGTGATAAAAAAAGGTGATATTCAAACCATGAGTGCAGGAACTGGAATTTTCCATAGTGAATTCAATAAAAATGAAGACCAGTTGGTGAAGTTTTTACAAATTTGGGTATATCCAAATAAAAAAAATGTAACGCCACGATACGATCAAATCACATTAAAAACTGAAAAAAGAAAAAACAAATTCCAACAAATTCTTTCACCAAGTCCAGACGATGAAGGTGTTTGGATTCATCAGGATGCTTGGTTTCATTTAGGAACATTTGATCAAAATATCAGTACCGAATACACTATAAAAAAACCGAATAATGGTGTTTATGTATTCATAATAAATGGTTCGGCCACGATAGCAGATCAAAAATTAAACTCCCGTGATGGTT
>DATEOV010000185.1:0-2998 GCA_035273645.1 Flavobacterium sp.
GTCCTTTTGAGCTTTAAAAAAAATCCAAAAGTCAGTACCGATACTCTTTTAAAAAATAACTATTTTTGCAGTCTAATTTTTTTACCATGTCAAAGAAGAAATACAAAATAGCGGTGATTCAATTGAATCTAAACGATGTTGCCGAAAACAACCTTAAAAAATGTTTGAGTTGGGTATGTGATGCCGCCAATCAAGGAGCTGAGGTGATTTCGTTGCCTGAGTTATATAGCAGTCATTATTTTTGTCAAAGTGAAGATGTTGACAATTTTGCTTTGGCAGAACCATTGTACAGCACTTCATTTATTGCTTTTAGTGCTTTGGCAAAAGAATTGGGAGTGGTAATCATTGTTCCTTTCTTCGAAAAAAGAATGGCCGGAATTTACCATAACAGCGCCTATATCATTAATACTGATGGATCGGAAGCAGGATTGTACCGCAAAATGCACATTCCAGACGATCCACATTTCTATGAAAAATTCTATTTTACGCCAGGGGATCTAGGCTTCAAGGCCTTCCCTACCGAAAAAGGAAAAATAGGAACTTTAATTTGTTGGGATCAATGGTACCCAGAAGCAGCTAGATTAACAGCCTTACAAGGTGCTGATGTGTTGTTTTATCCAACAGCAATTGGATGGCATCCACTTGAAAAAGAACAATACGGTGAAAACCAACACGGTGCATGGATGAACGTGATGAAAGGTCACGCTGTTGCCAATGGTGTATATGTAGCAGCTGCCAACAGAATTGGTTTGGAACAATATATTGAAGGAACTGCCGGAATCCAATTTTGGGGATCGTCATTTATTGCAGGACCACAAGGTGAAATTTTGGCGCAGGCCTCACACGATAAAGAAGAAATATTGATTGCCGAAGTAGACTTGGATTTACAGGAAAATGTACGTCAGAATTGGCCTTTCTTTAGAGACAGAAGAATTGATGCATTTGGAGATATTACCAAAAGAGCAATCGACTAATATTCTTTTTTAGAATAAATAAAAAACTACCAACCGTAAGCAATTACAATTGGTAGTTTTTTTTTGTTTTTAAAATTCTAAATTATTTTAAAACATAGAATATCAAAGACTTAGAATCTTAAACTAATTCAAATCCGGTTGGTAAATTTTAACTGAACCATCTCCTTCACTACTTACTACAACCAAGCTTCTTTTGTTTGGACTTTTGGAAGCTGGAATAAACAATAAACCTTCTGGAGCATCGCCTGTTTTCAATGTTTGTAAATATTTTGGTGCCATTGGATTACTCACATCATACACCATAAAGGCATCGGCTCTTTCTAATCCCACAAAAAGAATTTGCTTATCTCCCATTTTAGTAACATAAACGGCTTCTGGTTCTACACTTTTATCATCACTTCGTCCGTCATCATAAACACCAAATTCGTATGCTTTTTTATCCAATTCATTTTTACTGTCAAAAACCAATTGACCTGTAGCTCCATTCCATATTGAAAAAGAACGAGCTCCAAATCCAATTAATTCATCAAAATCTCCATCACCATCGATATCCCCCATTTTGGTATTGATATTCAATCTTCCCATACTTGCATCAGCTTTTAGTGCTGCGGCATTAGAAAAAATAGTTGGATCCAGTATAACAGCCGAACTACTGATTCTTTTTACATCTACAAAAGCTGAGTATTCTCTAGCATCACCTTCATTTGCAGTAACAATATATTGTACTTTATTTACTTCAAAATTACTAATCGCATCCGGTTGAAACATTCCTTTTAGTTTCCAAGGATTAAAAGCAACAGCTCCATCTTTATCGCTAATATCTATGGCGTTTTCGGCTAAACTGTAATCTTTATAACCCAAAGGAAAAAGTTGTGTGATTTTTTTGGATGCCAAATCAATTTTGGCAATACCATTGTTCTCCTGCAAAGTTACCCAAGCTGTTTTTGAATCAGCTGAAACGGTAATATATTCTGGTTCAATATCGGCAGCAAAATTATTTGTTGGACTCGCAATTCTAAATCCTTTGGTTTTCAAACTCGACAATTGACCACTAAAACTGGCGAAATTTAAAGTTGTAACAGTATAACCGGAAACAACATCAATTATTGAAACAGAACCATCAGGGTCTTGCGAATAGGTATCATTTGGTTCTCCTTCGTTAGCTGTTAGAATGAATTTTCCATCATGAGAATAAGTAATCATATCTGGCAAGGCTCCAACTGCAACTTCTCTCACAAAGGCATAATTTGAAGTATCAAAAACGACTACTTTACCTTGATCTTGCTTATTTATTGTTGATTCCATAGCAACAGCCAATTTTCCATTAAAAGTTGTCACACTATTTGCCGCTCCATTATAAGGAACCAAATCAATACTGGTAACTAAAGTCGGTTTGGTTGGATCCGAAATATCAATTACATCAATTTTATTGGCACTACTGTTATTTACTGTAAATATTTTTTTAGTGATTTCATCATATGCACTTATTTCAGCAGCTCCAGTACCACCAATAGTTAAGGAACCGATTTCTTTGAAAGTAGAGGGATTTTCGTTTACTGTTTCCTCAGGAGTATTGTTGGAATCACTACTGTTTTCACAACCCACGATTAAAAATAACGCTGCAAGTACAGCTACACTTTTCTTTATCATCTTATTAGTTTTTAGTTTTTTCAAAATTACACCCCATATCCAAAGCACTTATTACGTGAATATTATAAAATCTTTAACATAACTATTCACATGAATTTGATTTACATCCAAAAGAATAAAATGTAAGCATCAGAATTATTTATTAATTCTACTGTTTGCTTATCTTTGCACGCATTACAATTAGCATTTACTATGACTACACTTACAAGAAGATTCCCTGCAGAATGGGAAAAACAACAAGGAATTTTATTGTGTTTTCCGCATAACGGAAAAGATTGGCCAGGAAAATATGAAGCTGTTCAATGGGCTTTTGTCGAATTCATCAAGAAAGTTGCAACTTACGAGCAAGTATTCTTGGTAGTTGCTGATGAAAA
>DATEOV010000186.1:0-2642 GCA_035273645.1 Flavobacterium sp.
CAGAATGACCGCAGATTTATTATTAGGATTACAATGGGGAGATGAAGGAAAAGGAAAAATTGTTGACGTTCTTACAACAAATTATGACATAATTGCTCGTTTTCAAGGAGGCCCAAACGCAGGACACACTTTAGAATTTGATGGAATAAAACACGTTCTTAGAACTATTCCATCTGGAATTTTTCATAAAACTGCCATAAACATTATCGGAAACGGAGTAGTAATTGACCCAGTAGTTTTTCAAAAAGAAATTGAAGGTCTTGAAAAATTTAATTTGGATATCAAAAGCAAATTAATAATTTCTAGAAAAGCACATTTAATCTTACCAACACACCGCTTACTTGACGCAGCTTCTGAAGCTTCAAAAGGAAAAGCAAAAATTGGTTCTACACTTAAAGGAATTGGACCAACTTACATGGACAAAACCGGTAGAAACGGATTGCGTGTTGGAGATACTGAATTAGAAGATTTCAAAGATCGTTACAGAGCATTGGCTGACAAACACGAAGAAATGATTAAATTTCACGATGTTAACATTCAGTATAATTTGGCTGAAATGGAAAAAGAATTCTTCGAATCTATCGAAGTTTTAAAAACATTAGATTTTATTGATAGTGAAGAATACTTAAACCAAGCTCAAAGAGCAGGAAAATCAATTCTATGCGAAGGTGCACAAGGTTCGTTGTTAGATGTTGATTTTGGAACTTATCCATTTGTAACTTCTTCTAACACTACTGCTGCTGGTGCTTGTACAGGTTTAGGAATTGCTCCAAATAAAATCAAAGAGGTTTACGGAATTTTCAAAGCTTACGTAACACGCGTAGGTAGTGGACCTTTCCCAACAGAACTTTTTGACGAAGATGGAGCTACTATGGCTAAAGTAGGAAACGAATTTGGATCGGTTACAGGAAGACAAAGACGTTGCGGATGGTTGGATTTAGTAGCATTAAAATATGCTGTTCAAATCAACGGAGTAACACAATTAATGATGATGAAAGGCGATGTGCTTTCTGGTTTTGAAACATTGAAAGTTTGTACTGAGTACAACTACAAAGGAAAAAACATTTCACATTTCCCTTATAACATCGAACCAGAAAATGTAACTCCTGTATTCAAAGAATTCAAAGGATGGCACCAAGATTTAACAGGCATGACTACTTATGATCAATTGCCTATTGAGTTAAAAGAGTACATCGAATTTATAGAAAAAGAGGTTGAAGTTCCAATAAAAATTGTTTCTGTCGGACCAGATAGAAAACAAACAATTCTTAAATAATAAGTTAACGTCCCGATAAATCGGGACGTTTTTTTTAACATTAATTAGCTATCATTATGTCAAATCCTAAATACAAAATACAGAAAACAGAATTACTATCCGACAATTGGTACATTCTGAATAAAGTTACCGTAGACTATCAAAAAAAAGATGGTTCTTGGGACACACAAGAACGTGAAGTATATGACAGAGGTAATGGAGCGGCTATTTTATTGTATAATCAATCTAAAGGAACTGTTATTTTAACCCGACAATTTAGACTTCCAAGCTATTTAAACGGAAATAAAAGTGGTTTATTAATTGAAGTTTGTGCTGGATTACTGGATGAAGACAACCCTGAAGCCTGCATCATCCGTGAAGCCGAAGAAGAAACAGGATATCGCCTGCATTCGGTTAAAAAAGTTTTTGAAGCCTACATGTCTCCTGGAGCAGTAACCGAAGTTTTACATTACTTTATAGGAGAATACGATTCCAGTATGAAAGTAAGCTCTGGCGGAGGATTAGAACATGAACATGAAGAAATTGATGTACTAGAAATCCCTTTTGACCAAGCCTACGTTATGATTGAAGCTGGTGAAATAAAAGATGCCAAAACCATCATGTTATTGCAATATGCTAAAATTCATAATCTGGTATAATTTAAATATATTGTAACACAAAAAACCAAAACAGCAACGTAAAAAATGAAATTGGAATTCCAAAACCAATCATCATACTGCACAATCTAGGTTTCAGCCCATAAGCAGACGCTAAGATACATCCCGTAATCATTGGAGCCATAGCCGATTCCATAATTGCCACTTCAATATCTCTGGAATGTTTTTGTAACACTATTATGTATAAAAAAAAGATAATAGCTGGCGTTAAAATAAGTTTATAAAACAATCCCAACCCAAGGAAACCCCAATGCATACTGCGCTTTTCAAAACGCAACTGCAAACCTACAGAAAGTAATGCCAAAGGTGTCACAGCACTCCCCACCGATTTTAACATCAATTGTTCCCACTCATAAAAATCGAATTGAAAGACATTCATCAAACAGGCTATACAAAAAGTAACAAAAGGAGGAAAAAAAGCAATCTTTTTGGCTATTTGCACGCTACTCAAATTCCCTTTAGAATAAACCGTAGCAACTAAAACGCCTAAAGTAGAAAGCACCACAAAAGATCCTGGCTGATCCACTATAATAGCAGTTTTCAAACCCTCTTCTCCATACAAAGCTTCAATTATTGGAAACCCTAAAAAAGAAGTATTACTAAGCCCCGCACAAATAATCAAACAACCAATGAGTTTTCTTGGCCAACCTCTTTTTTTTCCTAAGTAACTAAAAAAGAAATACGAGATCACAAATCCTATCCAAGCCACC
>DATEOV010000187.1:0-3677 GCA_035273645.1 Flavobacterium sp.
TGTTAATGATGCTGGCATAGATCCTTCAAATGTCATTGACACGTTATTTCTTTCTCCTCTACTATTTCCTACTAAACCATACCATCCTTTAGACAAGGATTATAAGTTACAATTTGAAGATTCAAATTCTCCTTTGAATGACTCAATCATAACCAAAGATCTTTTCTTTGACGAAGTTTCGGTTTTCAACCAAGCAGACGAAAAACTTAAACAAATCTTCTATTTACTATTAAACAATAAAAAGGAGTTTCACTCCTTTTTTCGTTTCATTGAATACACAGGCGGCAGCACACAAACAGAGAAACTAATTCGTGAAAAATTTGCTTCTGTTATTTGTGAACATGCTGACCTTTCAAAAATAGTCTCAGAACATCAGATTGAATTAGCCTACTGTTTGTCTCTAATAAATTCCAATACTCGCTATTCAATAACTCCGCGTTGGGTTTTAAAAAACTTTCCAAAAGTTGAAAGGATAATGGTTCTTTTAAGAAGTAATCCATGCCTGACTGGTTGCAATTATTGTAATCAAGCGTTGGACATACACAAAGGACTAAAAGATTATTTCGGCTTTGATGCTTACAGGGCTTATGCAGGAGAACCACTTCAAGAGAATGCAGTTCAAGCAGCAGTTGACAACAAATCATTATTAGCTGTATTTCCGACAGGTGGTGGCAAGTCAATTACTTTTCAAGTTCCGGCATTGATGGCGGGTGAAAACATGAAAGGTTTGACAGTGGTAATTTCTCCACTCCAATCACTGATGAAAGACCAAGTTTACAATCTTGAAAAAATAGGGATTGCATATGCTGTTACAATAAATGGTTTGCTAGACCCGATTGAAAGGGCAAATTCTATTGAAAGAATTCAAGACGGTAGAGCATCCATTCTTTACATCTCACCTGAATCACTTCGTTCAAAGACAATTGAAAAATTATTATTAGGCAGGAATGTAGTTCGCTTCGTAATTGATGAAGCTCACTGCTTTTCTTCCTGGGGTCAAGATTTCAGAGTTGACTATTTATACATCGGAGATTTCATTAAATCATTACAGGAAAGTAAAAACCTTGAAGAGCAAATTCCGGTTTCTTGCTTTACAGCTACCGCTAAACAAAAAGTCATTGAAGACATTTGTGCTTACTTCAAAGAAAAGTTGGGAATCAAGTTGGAAATATTTCCATCTAAAGCGACAAGAACAAATCTTCAGTACAGAGTTATTGAGAAAGGAGATGATGATGAAAAATATAATGCTGTTCGTGATTTGATTGAAGAGAAAGATTGTCCGACTATCATTTATGTTTCAAGAACCAAACGAGCAAAAAAACTTGCTGAAAGGTTAAAGGAGGATGGATTTAATGCAAGAGCATTTCATGGTAAAATGGAAAGTCAGGAGAAAATCGAAAACCAAGATGCCTTTATTTCAGGTGGTGTTCAGATAATGGTGGCCACTTCTGCCTTTGGGATGGGGGTTGACAAGAAAGATGTTGGAATAGTAATTCATTATGACATTTCTGATTCGCTTGAAAACTATGTTCAGGAAGCAGGCAGGGCAGGGCGAGACGAGAATATAACAGCTGATTGCTATGTTTTATTTAATGAGGAAGATCTTAGCAAACATTTTATTTTATTGAACCAAACCAAAATCAACATACATGAGATAAAACAAATTTGGAACGCAATAAAATTCATTACCAAATTTAAATCAAGCGTTCAAAAATCCGCTTTGGAAATTGCCAGAGCAGCGGGTTGGGACGATAATCTAAAAGAAATTGAAACGAGAGTGACAACTGCGATCTCTGCTTTGGAAGAAGCCGGCTATGTGAAACGAAAACAAAACATGCCAAAAGTTTTTGCTAACAGTATCCTTTCAAAGACAGTACAAGAAGCGATTGACAAAATAATGCGTTCTCAAAAATTCAGTGAAGAACAAAAAATTACAGCAACACGAATTATCAAAACTCTCTTTTCAAGTAAGAGTAGGAAGCAGTCAAACTCTGACGAAGCAGAATCAAGAGTTGATTACATCTCTGATAATTTAGGAATTGAAATAAAGAATGTGATTGCAGTTGTCAATCTCTTGCGTGATGAAAAGATTTTAGCAGATGCAAAAGATTTAACTGCATTCATCAAAAAAGGAGAAAATAAAAACCGTTCGCTTGCAATTACTAATAGTTACCGCATGATTGAAAATTTTCTTTGTCCGATGTTTGGGGAACAAGAAAAATTATATCACATTAAAGAGCTGAATGAGCAAGCTGAAGAAAGCGGATGTAAGGATGTTTCACCAAACAAAATAAAAATAATTCTAAACTTTTGGGTAATTAAAAATTGGATAAAACGACACAACAAAGATTATTCTAAGAATCATATTGTGGCCATAAACTGTCTGCCAAAAGAAGAATTGAAAGAGAGATTAGGCAAGCGACACGTTTTAGCTGAGTTCGTTGTTGGCTACCTGCATGAAAAAAGCAACAAAATTCTTGAAGAAGGAGAAGGAGAGAAAGACCAAGTATTAGTTGAATTTTCTGTTCTTGAGTTACAAGACGCGTTTAGCAAACAAATTCAGTTGTTTGAAATAAAGGCAACCATTGAAGACATAGAGGATACTTTATTTTACCTTTCAAGGATTGAATCAATAAAAATAGAAGGTGGCTTTCTTGTGATTTATAACAGACTGACTATTGATAGAATTGAGCAGAACAACCGAGTTCAATATAAAGAACAAGACTATCAAAAGCTAAGTCAGTACTATGACCACAAAGTTCAGCAAATTCATATAGTAGGTGAATATGCAAAGAAAATGATTGACGATTACACAGGTGCATTGAAATTTGTTGATGACTATTTCCAATTAAACTTCCCCTCATTCTTAAGTAAATATTTTAAGGGGAACCGAGAGACAGAAATAACGAGAAACATAACGCCCAAAAAATACAAACAACTTTTTGACGTCTTATCTGATGTTCAGCGAAGAATTATTGATGATAAGGATTCAAAATACATAGTAGTTGCAGCGGGACCAGGCAGTGGTAAGACAAGAGTTTTGGTTCACAAATTAGCTTCATTGCTTTTGATGGAAGATGTTAAACATGAGCAGTTGCTCATGGTAACTTTTTCAAGAGTATCGGCAACAGAATTCAAAAAAAGGTTGATTGAACTCATTGGAAACGCAGCCAACTTTATTGATATAAAAACCTTTCACTCCTATTGCTTTGACTTATTGGGAAAAGTCGGAACTCTTGATAAATCAGATTCTGTTTTAAAAACAGCCGTAGAAAAAATAAAAAACAATGAGGTTGAAGTAAGTCGCATTACAAAAACAGTTTTGGTAATTGACGAAGCCCAAGACATGGATGAAAACGAATTTGCATTGGTAAAGATATTAATGGAGAAGAACGAGGAATCAATCAAAGTAATTGCCGTTGGTGATGATGATCAAAATATTTATGAATGGCGTGGTGCAGATTCAAAACACTTGTTGAGTTTCATTAAAGAGAAAAATGCGACCAAATACGAACTTATTACAAATTACAGGAGCAAAAGCAATTTGGTTTCTTTCACAAATCAGTTTGTAAAGACAATTAAAGAGCGCCTTAAAGAAATTCCAATTGAAGCATACCAAACAGACAAAGGAAAAATTAAAATTGTTCATTACAAAAACGGAAACCTTATAACTCCTT
>DATEOV010000188.1:0-2258 GCA_035273645.1 Flavobacterium sp.
ATTCCGTAATGATGCCAAATCTTTATGATCAGAAATAATTTTTATATTATAATAAACGCCGTGTAATATCTCTGTTGTCAGAAAAAGCAAAGCAATAATTGCAATTAAACGTAAAAAAGGTTTTTTAAAGAATGCATGATAATGATAAAGGCAACAAAGAAATAACATAGGCATAAAAACATACATGAAGGCAAAGTACCTTTCATCAATGCTGAATGTCCAGCTGGTATATGCCCAATCCAACTCTTTATAAGTAAGGGTCAAATAAGCAAGCAGTAAAATGATTGTAATTGAGATGGCAGAACCACCTACTATAAAAACAGATTGTGAAGAAACTGCAAGGTTCTTTTGGTGGTTTTTGATATAAAACCATAACGCTATAACTAATACTCCAAATAAAAAAAAATTGATGAGCTCAAAATAACGCATCACGTTGCTGTATTCAATGCTAGGAATTTTCGCGGTTAGTTGTGCAGCAAAATCAAGATTAATAAAAGAAGCGGGTATGAAGGGATACCAATGAACAGCCTGTTCAAAAAAAACTCCCCGCCCCGAATTGTTTATGTGTATAGTGTTTCCAGAGATCAATAAGGTAATTCCAAACAAAACCAACAGGAAGAAAACTGTTGAGACCAGCAGCTTACAACCAGTAACTTTTAGCTGCTTCCTTTTTTCTGCAATACCTAAAATGAGAATAAGAGAAGGTAATACCAGGGCAATTGGTAAATACATATATCGAAAAAAATAAGGTAAACAAAACAACAAACCATAGCTAATAATTTTTTGTAAGCTTATTTTTTCCTGCTTTGCAACAACGTCAATTATTTCTGTAAAAGCAAAAAGCACAAGCGCTAAACCAATAACATCAGTTGATGACCATGACGTAAAGAAAACATATTGAGAACAACCAGCTATGAGCGTCATAATATTATTGAACGCTGGCGATAACCCGATCTTCTTACCTAGATACCTTACTGAGATCACGAATAGAATAGCAGTTAAAATATCAAATGCCAACACCGCCTTAAATTCATCGCCGCCGGATAATTTTAAAAACGGAATAATTGCAAGAGAAAACCCAGGTGGGAAAAATAAATGTGTATCGTAAAAGGGAAGCTCAAGGTTATTTGTAAAATATTTAGTAACTCCCATCCCCTTTCCCGCTAATAAATTTTCTGTATAGGTCAATTGAATTTTTGTATCGGTACCAATGAGAGAGTTCAAACTGGTAAAAATTATTCTGTTGGCAAGGGCGAATAAAAAACAAATGAGCCCGACGTTACGTGTGTCCAAAATTTTCTTTAACTGATTCACCTTGATGAAGAATTTAGGAAATAGGTTTTAATACGCTGGCCGACATTTTCCCTGATATTCATATAGTATAAGTTAATGTCCCCAACATGATAATTTTTTGTGGAGTATAAAAAACTCCATGGAAATTTTGGCCGTCTTACCCAAACTACACCCTCATAAATCTGTGCATCTGTGGTCCGTTTGTAAATTTTATTGAATTTAATTAAAACACTGCCGGTATTCATTTTTTTATGAGCATATTCGCTATCTGTTTTCCATGTAATTGGGTTTGTTACCAATGAAAATTCTTTTTCAACCTCCACATAAGGGGCTTTATACCCCTTTCTAAAAGTTCTCCACCCACAAATACATCCGGTTTGAAGTGAGTCTTGACACATTTTTAAGGATGAAAAAGAATTCTGTGGGATAGTCATGCCTACCATATAGGCAGCCACCAATTGCTTTTGTAATGGTTTGTTTTCAAAATAATCTTTTAACAAATGCAATGCATGGGTTGAACCCTGGCTATGTGAAGCAATAATGATCGGCCTGCCATGATTATAGTTTTTTAAATAGTACTCAAATGCGGCTTTTATATCTGCATACGCTGTTGCAAACGCATTTATTGAAGCCAGCGTATCGTTTGTGAAATAAGCACTGATATGTGCTTCACGAAAACGTGGAGCATAAATCCTTGCGTGTTGATTAAAAACACTTGCCTGGTATAAGATACTGGAGTAATCTGTTTTGGCATTTAGATATGCGTCATTGATATCGGCATTCAAGCTGCTATCTTTTAATTCCATCGTGTATATGGTAGGATGCAAAAAGAAAACATCAACGAGAGTATCTCTTTTCTCCCCTCTAAGGGGCTTTGGTATGCTGTCTGATGGGTCCCATTTTAAAGGGTGTGCCGCCCAATAATTCAGATCTGAATAATCAGGTTTTTTGTCTTCGCTCTTAAA
>DATEOV010000189.1:0-5807 GCA_035273645.1 Flavobacterium sp.
TTAAAAAAGTAAATGACGAGTACACAAAAATAGCTCAAGAGAAAGAATTGCTTTTTCAGGAATTCATACCAGAAATCCAAACATTGGGAGAAACCTCTTTTATCTTTTTCAATAAAAAATTCTCTCATGCCGTCAATAAAAAACCAATTGATGGTGATTTTAGAGTACAGTCACAATTTGGAGGAAGATACACTTTGATACAACCAAGCCTAGAATTAATAGAAAAAGCCCAAAAAGTCGTAAATACTTTTCATGACAAATTATTATATGCTCGAGTTGATGGAATTGTAATTGATACTGAATTGCATTTAATGGAAATAGAATGTATCGAACCCGATTTATATTTTGACATTAGTGAAGGTGCATTGGAACGGTTTGTTACTTCAATAATCGAATTAATAAAGTAATTTTGTTTTAAAATCTAACTTGAGACTTCTATTTTAGGTCAGAAGTCTACAATCTAAAACTATAAATTCAGATGAAAGTATATACAAAAACCGGAGATGGTGGAACTACATCCCTTTTTGGTGGAACTCGCGTACCAAAAGACCATGCCCGCATAGAAAGTTATGGAACAATAGACGAATTGAATTCTTATATTGGACTCATTCGTGACCAAGAAATAAACAATCATTACAAAGAAATCCTAATTGAAGTACAAGACCGCCTTTTTACCATAGGTGCTATTCTGGCTACTCCACCTGAAAAAGAAGTAATGAAGAACGGCGAACTTCGATTAAAAAAACTTGGAATAACAGAAACCGACATCGAATTATTGGAAAATGAAATAGATGCTATGGAAGAAACTCTTCCGCCAATGACTCATTTTGTTTTACCCGGCGGACACCAAACTGTGTCATATTGTCATATAACTAGATGCGTTTGTCGCCGTGCAGAGCGCCTAGCTGTGCATCTAAGTCATAATGAACCTGTTGCCGAAATAGCGATTAAATACTTAAACCGACTTTCTGACTATCTTTTTGTATTGGCACGAAAATTGTCTCTTGATCTAAAGGCTGATGAAGTGAAATGGATACCTAGAAAATAGGATCAAATTTACAGATAACAGTTTTCAGTTAACAGCATTTAGAGGATATTTTAGGTTTAAAAATCTGGAATATCTTACCTAAAATATGTTGTCTGAAAATACGTTCTTAATTTTTAAAAAAATAAATCATTTTTTACTTGTCTTTTTCAGTAAAAAATTTATTTTTGCACAAACTAAATCGACAAATATGTATTGGACATTAGAATTAGCATCATATTTAAGTGATGCCCCGTGGCCTGCTAACAAAGACGAACTTATTGACTACGCTATTAGAGCAGGAGCTCCATTAGAAGTAGTAGAAAACCTTCAATCTATTGAGGATGAAGGCGAGATATATGAATCAATGGAAGAAATTTGGCCAGATTATCCAACGGACGAAGATTATCTTTGGAACGAGGATGAATATTAAAAAAGTAAACCAAGAAAAAGTCTCAAAAGAGGCTTTTTTTTTGTTTAATTTTACACAGATACACAAGTTACATTAAATAGAAATAAAATAAATCATGAGTTTCATAAACAGTATTATTAAAATCTTTGTTGGAGACAAATCTGAGAAAGACGTCAAGGCTTTACAACCGTATTTAAACAAAATAAAGACTTTTGAAAGCCCTTTGCAATCCTTGTCAAATGACGAATTAAGAGCTAGAACTATTTTTTTCAAAGAAAAAATAAAACAAGCACGTGCTGAAAAAGATGCAAAAATTACTGCCCTTAAAGTGGAAGTGGAAAGCATTGAAGACATTGATAAACGCGAAGATATTTACCTTGCAATTGATGCTCTTGAAAAAGAAGCTTACGATATATCTGAGAAAACATTAATGGAGATTCTTCCTGAAGCTTTTTCAGTAGTTAAAGAAACTGCAAGACGTTTCAAAGAAAACTCACAAATAGTAGTTAGCGCTACCGCAAAAGACAGAGAACTTTCGGCTACAAAAAGCTACATTACACTTGATGGTGATAACGCTATTTGGGCGAATACTTGGAATGCTGCTGGTAAAGAGATTACTTGGGATATGATTCACTATGACGTTCAATTAATTGGCGGAATGGTTTTGCACGAAGGTAAAGTTGCCGAAATGCAAACAGGGGAAGGGAAAACTTTGGTGGCTACTTTGCCATTATACTTGAATGCTTTGACTGGAAACGGTGTGCATTTAGTAACTGTGAATGACTACTTAGCAAAACGTGATAGTACTTGGAAAGCTCCATTGTTCGAATTTCACGGAATGACTGTAGATTGTATTGACAATCACCAACCAAGTACAGAAGGAAGAAAAAATGCTTATAATGCAGATATCACTTACGGTACCAACAATGAATTTGGTTTTGATTATCTAAGAGATAATATGGCGCATTCGCCAGAAGATTTAGTTCAAAGAAAACACAATTACGCTATTGTCGATGAGGTCGATTCTGTTTTAATTGATGACGCTCGTACGCCTCTTATCATTTCTGGTCCAGTTCCTCAAGGAGATCGTCATGAATTTAATGAGTTGAAACCAAAAATTGAAAATTTGGTGGCATTACAACGTCAATTGGCAAATGGTTTTCTTGCTGAAGCTAAAAAATTAATCAAAGAAGGAAACACCAAAGATGGTGGCTTCTTATTATTGAGAGCTTACAGAAGTTTGCCTAAAAATAAAGCTTTGATTAAATTTTTGAGTGAAGAAGGAATTAAACAATTGCTTCAAAAAACTGAAAATCAATACATGCAAGACAATAACCGCGAAATGCCAAAAGTAGATGAAGCCTTGTACTTTGTAATTGAAGAAAAAAATAACCAAGTAAGCTTGACCGATAATGGGATCAAATTCCTTTCAGGAGATACTGACGCTGACTTTTTTGTGCTTCCAGACATTGGAACTGAAATTGCCGCTATCGAAAAGAAAAAGTTGGACAAAGATGCCGAAGCGGAAGAAAAAGAAAGATTATTCCAAGATTTTGGTGTAAAAAGCGAACGTGTTCACACTTTGACTCAACTTCTAAAAGCCTATACCCTTTTTGAAAAAGATGTGGAATATGTAATCATGGACAATAAAATCATGATTGTAGATGAGCAAACAGGTCGTATCATGGATGGTCGTCGTTATTCTGACGGATTACACCAAGCCATTGAAGCCAAAGAAAACGTAAAAATTGAAGCTGCTACACAAACTTTTGCAACAGTTACTTTGCAAAATTATTTCAGAATGTACAACAAATTAGGAGGTATGACTGGAACTGCTGTAACTGAAGCAGGTGAATTATGGCAAATCTACAAATTGGATGTGGTAGAAATTCCTACTAACAGACCAATGGCCCGTATAGACAAAGAGGATTTCATATATAAAACCACTCGTGAAAAATTCAATGCCGTAATCGAAGATGTAACAGAATTATCCAAAGCTGGAAGACCGGTTCTTATCGGTACAACCTCTGTTGAGATTTCGGAATTATTAAGCAGAATGTTGAAAATGCGTGGTGTAGCTCACAACGTATTGAATGCAAAAATGCACAAACAAGAAGCACAAATTGTTGAGGAAGCAGGAAAACCAGGAGTAGTAACAATCGCTACCAACATGGCTGGTCGTGGTACTGATATCAAGTTATCTCCTGAAGTAAAAGCAGCTGGAGGTTTGGCAATTGTGGGTACAGAACGTCATGATTCTCGTCGTGTTGACCGTCAGTTACGTGGTCGTGCGGGACGTCAAGGAGATGTGGGTAGTTCTCAGTTTTATGTTTCACTTGAAGACAACTTAATGCGTTTATTTGGTTCTGAAAGAGTTGCCAAAGTAATGGACAGAATGGGATTGCAAGAAGGAGAAGTAATCCAACATTCGATGATGACTAAATCTATCGAACGTGCACAGAAAAAAGTAGAAGAAAACAACTTTGGTGTTCGTAAACGTTTATTGGAATATGATGACGTAATGAATGCACAACGTGAAGTAGTTTACAAACGTCGTCGTCACGCCTTATTTGGTGAGCGTCTAAAATTGGATATCGCAAACATGCTTTATGATACTTGTGAACTAATTGTTGATGAAAATAAAGCTAAAAACAGTTTCAAAGATTTTGAATTTGACATTATTCGTTATTTTTCATTTACTTCACCAGTATCGCAAGAGGATTTTTCTAAATTGACCGAAATAGAAATTACAGGTAAACTTTATAAAGCAACCCTTGAATTTTATGCTCAAAAAACAGAAAGAAGCGCAAGAGAAGCTTTCCCAATCATCAAGAATGTTTATGAGGACAGAGGGAATCAATTTGAACGCATCGTAGTTCCGTTTACAGATGGAATAAAAATGTTCAATGTGGTAACTGATTTAAAGAAAGCATACGAAACTCAAGGCGCTCAACTTGTGGCTGATTTTGAGAAGAACATCACTTTATCTATTGTTGACGAAGCTTGGAAAAAACATTTGCGTAAAATGGACGAATTGAAACAATCTGTTCAATTAGCCGTTCACGAACAAAAAGATCCATTGCTTATTTACAAATTTGAAGCATTCAATTTGTTCCGCTCTATGCTTGACAATGTAAACAAAGACGTAATTTCGTTTTTATTCAAAGGTGATTTACCAGCTCAAAATGCTCCTGTTATTGAAGAAGCTAGAATCGAGCGTCAAGTGGAAGATTACCAATTAAGCAAAGATGAAATTCCAAATAGTGAAAATGCTAATCGTGAAGCAGGGGAAACTCAACAACGACAAGTAACTGAAACTATCGTTCGTGATCAACCGAAAATCAATCGCAACGATACGGTTACAATCCAAAATGTAGCTAATGGACAAATACAAGAAATGAAGTTCAAAAAAGCCGAAAGTTTAATTGCTAGCGGAGCTTGGGTTTTAGTTTCTTAATAAAACATAGAATTGATTTGAATCCCCAATTACGAAAGTAGTTGGGTTTTTTTTTGCTTTAATACACTGTTCATGAATCTAAATAATACCTTATCCTTTAGACAAAAAAAATCCACAACTATTAAAAATAATTATGGATTCTTATTTACAAACAGATAAAGTAACCGAATAATTAAAACAACTATTTTTAACTACTTCAATTACAGAATAGTTATCATCGTTCAAACTCAAGAGTATAAGTAAAACTATCCGCTTTATAATATCCAATATTCCATTCAAGAGGTCTACTCCCAGGATCATAAACAAAGCGCTTACGTTTTAGTATTGGATCACCCACTTTTATTTCTAATTTCTCCGACAAAATACTATCGGCACTAATGGCTGATAATTCTTCTTTTGATAATTTTGCTATTGAATTGTAATCTTGCTCAAGGATTTCATATAGTGGTCGTGAAAAATCCTCGTTACCTGTTAAGCCAATCCTTGGATTAAAATAAGAAATAAAGTAAACAAATGGATACTTCTGATTTCCTCTTAATCGCTCTAATTTCAATATCCGAGTATCCTCTTTTATATCAAAAAACAAGCAAAGTTCCTCATTAGGTTTTACCCAACTTAAATGCAATTCATAATTTTTAGGCTCTATTCCTAATGCTTTCATCTCTTGTGTGAAACTAAGCCAATTTTGAGCCCTCGAGTTTATTGAAGCTTTAATTACAAATGTACCTACTCCTTTTTTACGCATTAACAATCCTTCGTAAACAAGTTTATTTATAGACTGTCGCAAGGTACTTCTTGAGATTCCCAATTGTTTAGACAAATCAACTTCATTAGGCAATTTTATTCCTTTTTGAAATTTTTCATCTTTAATTAATACTCTCAATTGCTCTTCTATTTGAACGTGAAGGGGAATA
>DATEOV010000190.1:0-3593 GCA_035273645.1 Flavobacterium sp.
CTAAACTAGTTTGTATGAATTGTCGAATACCAAATTCCAGTTTACTGTCTTTAATTAAATCCTCAATGTTTTTAGACGATTTACTGTTTTTGTTGAATTTCTTGAAAATCACTTCTGGCTTAAGCGCTTCACAAAGCGATAAAACTTTTCTAGTGTTTGTGTCTAAATTTTCAATAATAACCCCAAAACTTTGAAGGACTTCGGGACTCGCTTTCTTGTCCAAATAAGTTATGGCTTCAGAATGTCCAACAATATAAGCAGTCGGAATATGCGTGTCTAGTTTTTTTTCAAAACTAATATCAAAGCAGAATTGGAAGGAATTTTTAGTTTCCAAAAGCAAAGGGGGATTTAATTGTTGTTAGATTCTTTAAAAGACAAATTCCACAAATTTGCACATATTGATTTGTGTAAATTTGTGGAATTTATATAGTTTTAACTTATTGTGAAATAATTATTTAAAACAAACAGGAATGATTTCGCCTTTTGCCAAACAATATTTTTCTACCAATTCGGGAGCTATTTTATTTGTGTAATCTTCTTCAACTACAGTAAATCCAATGCTTCTTAGTTTGTCAAAATAATCACGGCCATAAATACGTACGTGGTCGTATTGTCCAAATATTTTGGCTCGTTCTTTTTGGTCAGTAATCGTATCGTCAGCAAAGGTTACGGCTCTCTTCAAATCTTGTGGGATTTGCAGAATAGCCATTCCGCCTGGTTTTAAAACGCGATACAATTCCTGCATCGCTTTGGTGTCATCCGGAATATGCTCCAATACATGATTGCAAAGAATAACATCATATTGATTATCTTCAAATGGCAAATTACAAATGTCTGCCTTTACATCAGCTAATGGTGAAAACAAATCGGTTGTGGTGTAATCCAGATTTTTTTGCTTGCGAAACATTTTGTAAAAAGCTTGTTCCGGTGCAAAATGCAATACTTTCTTTGGAGCGGTAAAAAAATCGGTTTGCTCGTTTAGGTACAACCAAAGCAAACGGTGTCTCTCCAACGAAAGTGTACTTGGTGAAAGCACATTATTGCGTTGTGTTTCGTATCCATAAGGCAAGAACGATTTGAAACTTTTCCCATCAATTGGGTCGGTATAAGTATCTCCTTTTAATGAAAAAGCAATAAAAGGGCGTGCGACATAACTCAACCTAATTAATAAAGGACGAGGGATGGTATTGAGTATAAGTTTAAACACAGATTTCATTTGATAAAAAATTTAAACACGAATTTCACGAATTTACACGAATGAAGAGTGTGTAAAAAAAGAATTTCACGAATATTATGTTATGACTAAAGAATTATTCTTTTGTATTTTAGGCTGTCTTCTCCAAAATTCACTAGTAATCCTAGTTTATTTTGTGATGCTGCTAGATAGTTTAATGTTTGTTTTATTTCACTACTGGAAAGTTCTTGAATTGCTTTTATTTCTAAAATAATTTCATCAAAAATCACAAAATCGGCAAAATAATAAGTTGGTAAAATTATCTCTTTATATTCGATGTTGAATTTTGATTCTCTTGAATAGTGAATACGATTTTTTTTAAATTCATATTCTAAAGCATCTCCATAAACTTTTTCACTATGACCTTTTCCAAGAATTTTGTGAACCTCCATACAAAGTCCAATAATTGTATAAGCCTCTTCTTTTAAATATAAATCGTGCATTTTTTGAAGTTAGTGAAATTTTAGTAGATTTAGAATTCGTGCTAATTAGTGAAATTCGTGTTTATTAAATAATTAACGGCACTTTTCTAAATTCATCTTCTTCATTGCTCACGATTCCCAGTTCTTTGTAGATATAGGCAAACGTCGATAAAATCTCAGGTTTCCCATCTATGATGGCAACGTCGTGTTCAAAATGTGCAGATGGTTTCCCGTCGGCGGTGGTTATTGTCCAGCCGTCTTTGTGTTGTTTGATGTTTTTGGTTCCCATATTAATCATCGGCTCAATTGCGACAACCATTCCTTCAATGAAAAGTTTACCGCGACCTCTTTTTCCATAGTTAGGCATCTCTGGATCTTCGTGCATTTTTTGCCCTAGACCGTGACCAACTAGTTCACGAACCACACCATAACCATGTGCTTCTGTATATTTTTGGATAGCGTTTCCAACATCTTCTACACGGTTTCCAACACGCAATTCGCGGATTCCAACGTATAGAGATTCTTTGGTAACTTGAAGTAATTTTTTTGTTTCGGGTGCAACCTCGCCAATTTCAAAAGAGTAGGCGTGGTCTCCATGGTATCCGTTTTTGAAAGCACCGCAATCAACTGAAATTACATCGCCACTTTCTAATGGTTTGTTGTTTGGGATTCCGTGTACCACCTGAGAATTTGGGCTCATACACAATGAATTTGGGAACCCATAAAGTCCTAGAAAACTTGGTACTGCACCATGATCTCTAATGAATTCTTCGGCTCTTTTGTCTAGATATAATGTTGTAACTCCTTCTTTTATTTCAGAAGCTATCATTCCTAACGTTTTTGATACGATCAATGCACTTTCGCGCATTAATTCTATTTCCTCACGGGTTTTTTGAATAATCATATTTTCGAATTTTCAGTTTGCAAAAATACACTTTTAAAATTATTTTTTGTGTGTTGATTTGGTTTTAATTTTTATACTTAATAGTAGGGATAAGTGAATTTTGCAATTAATTTTTTAAAGTATAGTTTTTTAAATGCTTAAATTAGCTAATAAATCAATTTGTTAACTATGGATGGATCTCTAGAACAGGAAAACAGCAAGAAAGAGCAAGATTTAGATAAAATGAAAAGAAATGCATTAATTCTTTTGGGATTTGCTGTGGTTCTTTTTGTGGTTGCTAATATTTATAAGATTGATTGGTTGAAGGCTTTGAGTGAAGCGGCGATGGTAGGTGGTATTGCCGATTGGTTTGCTGTCGTAGCTTTGTTCAGACATCCGCTTGGGATTCCGATACCGCACACGGCTTTGATTCCTAGTAATAAAGATAAAATTGGGGAGAATCTCGGGGATTTTGTTTCAGGAGAGTTTTTGACTCGAGAAAAGTTAGAAGTCAAAATTGAGCAATTTAATGTAGCTGTAAAAGCTTCTGATTGGTTGATTGATGATAAGAATGCTAATATCGTGGCTAATTTAATTGTAGAAAATGTGATTCCCGGTGTTTTAAAAACAATAGATGATGAAGAGGTGAAGCATTTTATACACAGTCAATTTAGTGATAAATTAAGTAAAGTGAATTTTGGGGAATGGATTGCAATTGGTTTAGAATCATTGGCCAAAAGTGAAAAGCAAGAGGAATTGGTGACCAATGTTCTGAAAACACTAATTGTAGAATTGCAGAATAATAAGCATTTGATTGAAGAAAAAGTGAAGAGTTCAACTCCATTTTTGTCTTTTGGCTTGGCCGATAAAAAAATAACTGAAGGTGTTTTTAACGGCTTGTACGATTTTCTGGAACAAGCCAGTCATCAGGATAGTGACATTCGTAAAAGAATAAATGACTATGTAATGCGTTTTATAACAGAGTTGAAAGAATCTCCGGAAATGCAGAAAAAGGTGAATGATTTGGTTCTTGGTTTTGCCGATAAAAAAGAAG
>DATEOV010000191.1:0-3575 GCA_035273645.1 Flavobacterium sp.
TAAAGAGCCAATTACAATTCCAGCAAATTTTTGCGTCTTAACGCCCAATTCATCAAATGATTTTAAGATAATTGTAGTTGATGATATGGAGAGGATTACTCCCAAAAAGATACTGTCCATTTTGGGCCAACCCAGCCATTGACCAACAGCATATCCCAAAATGCACATGCTTACAATTTGGATTCCAGCAGTGATGGAGGCTGTTCCGCCTACTTTCATTAATTTTTTGAAACTAAATTCCAGTCCCAGACTAAACAGTAAAAAGATAACACCAATTTCAGCCCAAACTTCAACGCTTTTAATCTCTTTGACAGAGGGGAAAAAATCAAAATGATTACCCGCCAAAAAACCAGCAATCAAATACCCCAATACCAAAGGTTGCTTGAGTTTTCTAAATATTAGAACAGCAACCGTAGCGGTTATCAAGATAAGTCCTAAATCACTTATCAAAGGGTTTAAATGGCTTGTGGTTTCTGATACTTCTGTAAATTGACTCATAAAGTGGCATTGTTGTTTATTATTGAAACAGTTTTTTGATAAAAACCATTTAGGGCTAATTTACGAAAAAAGAAAATTCTTTATGGTTTGGTTTTTTCGTTATTTAATTTTAACCACAAAAAAAAGCTATCCTAAAAAAGATAGCTTTTGATTTATATAGTTTGGTGCTTATTAAATTCCCAAGAAATTACTTGGTGTGATTTGCATCAATTCAGCTTTGATTTCTTCAGAAACATCAAGCGTTGCAATAAAACCATGAATTGCATTTTTATCAATTGCTTCGTTGGTTCTAGTCAATCCTTTTAATGCTTCGTATGGATTTGGATAGGCTTCACGTCTTAAGATTGTCTGAATCGCTTCGGCTACAACAGCCCAGTTTTTCTCTAAATCTTCGTGAAACTTAGATTCATTCAGTAATAATTTATTAAGACCTTTCAAGGTAGCTTCAAATGCGATTAAAGTATGACCAACTGGTACGCCAATGTTTCTTAAAACAGTACTGTCTGTTAAATCACGTTGCAATCTTGAAACCGGTAATTTGGCCGATAAATGTTCGAAAATTGCATTGGCTATTCCTAGATTTCCTTCAGAGTTTTCAAAGTCAATTGGGTTTACCTTGTGTGGCATTGCCGATGATCCAATCTCTCCCGCTTTAATTTTTTGTTTGAAATATTCCATTGAAACATACGTCCAAATGTCACGGTCCAAATCAATGATGATAGTGTTGATTCTTTTTAAAGCATCAAAAAAGGCTGCAAAATGATCGTAATGTTCTATTTGTGTTGTTGGAAAAGAATGGTGTAATCCCAAGTTTTCTTGAACAAATTTGGTTCCGAATTGTTTCCAGTCAATTTGTGGATAAGCCACATGATGTGCATTGTAGTTTCCTGTAGCTCCACCAAATTTGGCTGCAAACGGAATGTTGAACAACAAACGCATTTGCTCTTCCAGACGCTCCACAAAAACGGCAATTTCTTTACCCAAACGAGTTGGAGATGCCGGTTGTCCGTGTGTACGGGCAAGCATTGGAATATCCTTCCACTCTTGGCTCAATTCTTTTAATTTGGATGTCAACGTAATTAACGATGGCATATATACTTTCTCGAAAGCGTCTTTTGTAGAAAGTGGAATTGCAGTGTTATTAATGTCTTGAGAAGTTAATCCAAAGTGGATAAACTCTTTATATTCTGACAAACCTAGTTTTTCAAAAGCATCTTTGATGAAATACTCAACGGCTTTTACGTCGTGGTTGGTTACTTTTTCAGTTTCTTTTATCCAAAGAGCATCTTCGGTAGAGAAGTTTTTATAAATGTCACGTAAACTTTCAAATAAATTAGGATTTACGTTTTTTAATTGTGGCAAAGGCACTTCGCATAAAGCAATGAAATATTCGATTTCAACTAATACGCGGTATTTGATTAATGCTTCTTCAGAGAAAAAAGGAGCTAGGGATAATGTCTTATTTCTATAACGACCGTCGATTGGTGATATAGCATTCAATTCGTTTAGAGTAGTCATTTTATGTTGTTTTTTCGAAAGGGACAAATATAAAGAGAATTTAGGGATTAGGGGTTACGAAATTTAAGGTTTGATGAAGAAATAAGTTATAAAAAATATAGCAATTCAATGAAATTATAGAGTTTTAAAAATTAAGAGGTTGTTTTGTTTTAAGTTTAGTTTAAAATAAAGTTATATTTGTTTAATAAATATCAATGAATAGATGAACAATGTAAAAAATATTTTCAGTATTAAGGACCTTGAAAATCTCTCGGGAATTAAAGCGCATACAATTCGAATTTGGGAAAAACGATACAATATTCTGCAGCCCATGCGTACCGATACTAATATACGTTTGTATTCTTTGTCAAGTCTACAAAAATTGTTGAATATTACTCTGTTATGTGATTACGGGTATAAAATTTCTAAAATTTCCACTTTTACCGATGAAAAAATAGCCGAAATGACTCGTGATATTGTTTCGAATAAAAACTCCAAAAATCATGCTGTCAATGCTTTTAAGTTGGCTATGATGAATTTTGATCAAGAGCTTTTTTCGAATACCTATAATTGGTTATTGGAAGAAAAATCATTTAGGGAGATTTTTTATCAAGTGTTTATTCCTTTGGTAGAGGATATTGGTTTGTTGTGGCAAACTGATACAATAATGCCCGCTCACGAGCATTTTATTAGTTGTTTGATAATAAAAAAAGTACTTGTAAATATTGAGAAAATTGAAAACGAAAGGAAAATTCAATCTGATAAAGTTTATGTATTGGCGCTTCCACTAAATGAAATTCATGAATTAGGATTGATGTATTTGCATTATGAGATTATATCCAAAGGGCATAAGGTTATTTATTTAGGAGAAAGTATGCCAATTGGTAATTTGAAAGAACTAAAGAAATACTACAGTTCAATTGTTTATGTTTCGTATTTTACAACACAACCCGAAATGGGACTTGTTAATGAATATGTTGCTCTTATGGGTTCTCAGTTGTTGGGTAATCAGTCAGAAATTTGGCTGATAGGTAGAATGACTCAATACATTGATCAAAATTTAATTCCTAACGATGTTAAAGTTTTTAATTCCATTTCAGATTTAGTAGAAAAGGTTTGATTTTTTGTTTAAGATTTTTGTATATTTGTTAAACAAATGAAAAAATCAATCTCAATAATAGGTTCTGGATTTTCGGCAATGGCTGCAGCATGCTATTTGGCACAAAGTGGGCATGTGGTAACAATCTATGAAAAAAATGCTTCAATAGGCGGCAGAGCTCGCCAATTGAAAGCCGAAGGTTTTACTTTTGATATGGGACCCAGCTGGTATTGGATGCCCGATGTTTTTGAACGTTTTTTTGCTGATTTTGGAAAAAAAACAACAGACTATTATGAACTAATAAAACTCTCCCCAGCGTACCGAGTTTATTATGACATTGATGATTTTATTGCTATTGCTGATAATTTACCTCAAATTGTGGCAGATTTTGAAGCCATTGAAAAAGGTAGCGGTCAAGTGTTAAAGGAGTTCATGTATGAAGCCAAAAATAATTATGATATCGCTATCAAAGAATTAGTGT
>DATEOV010000192.1:0-9519 GCA_035273645.1 Flavobacterium sp.
TAAAGCCGAGCCTCAGTGTTCAAGATGTGGGATAGAATATGCATTTAAGAGAATCGGTGGAAAATACAAGGCAAGAATTTTATGGAATCTTAAAACCAGTGACCAGCTTCGTTTCGGCGAGTTGCTTAGAACATTACCTGATGTAAGTACAAAAATGCTTACCCAGGCATTAAGAGAATTAGAAGTCGATAATCTGATTATTCGCAAAGTTTATCATCAAGTACCTCCAAAAGTTGAATATACTTTAACTGAAAGTGGCAGAGAATTGCTTCCATTTTTCAAGCATTTGGATGATTGGGCTATTTCACAGATGACGAATGAAATTTAGTCCCTGAATGAGGAATAATATTCGTTGATTTTTTAAATCTATTAAAATGTTTTAAGCAATTGTCTTGTATACTGTTTTCGTTCGAAACAAATTTATTACCTGATAACCTTTAAGTAACGACTAATAAAATGTTAGTAATTTTGATATAATTTTGTCGAGTAAGAATTCAAAGAATTTTAAAACAACAAAATTATGTCAGTTAAAAATTTAACAACGAAAAAAATAATCACAATCGGGCTACAGCTTTGACTACGATTATGGTAGGATTGAGTGGTTTGATGAAAGCCATTCATCTTCCTTGGTCAGTGGAAGGTTTGGCTAAAACCAACTTGCCAAATTCCGCAACTGCATTGGGTTTAATGGAAATTATCTTCATTATTTTATTTGTATTTTCAAAAACGATGCGAATCGGTTTCCTATTAATCAGTTGCTATTATGCAGGTGCAATGGGAACAGAGTTGTCACACGATGGCTCTATTTTTAATCCTGCAGTTCCCTTAATATTAGTTTGGATGAGCGCTTTTCTGCGTGACCGTTCAGTATTTTTCGGTACAGCTGAATCAACAGCAAACTAACGGTACAACAATATTTATCAGAAATAAATTAATTTAAAATCAACAGAATTATGACTTTAGAAATTTTAAAAACAAAAGAAGATTTAAGAAACCTAATCGATGATTATGCCTACTTAGGTGATGAGAAAAAAATTGCAGAACAGATGGACTTATTCACTTCAGATCTTAGCTATAAAGTATATATGGGCGGAGCTTTGGTAGCCGATGTTTCGGGTAGAGAAATTATGGAAAGAGATTTTAATTCGCATTCCTCTGAAGTAAAAACATACTTTACTCTTAACGGGCAACACATTGTAAAAATCAATGACGAAACAGCGTCAGGAGTTTCTTATAGTCAAATTAAAATGATCAGAGAAATTGAAGGAAAAGATGTTCTAACGGATTATAGTGTAAAATACGATGATTATTATGTTAAGGTAAACGGAAAATGGCTCATTAAGGATAGGATTGCATATTTTGTTATCGTAAAGTCAAATAATTTGTCCTAATTATAAAAATGAAATTATAATATAGTCTCAAAAAAATAGGAGACAAAAATGCATTTCCTCGTAACTGTAGGAAACGCATTTTTTGCATTTAAAATTGGTGCAACCCCTTTGTCAAAATGCATCTCTCCACAATTCCCTTTCCTTACATTTTACCAAACAGTTTGCCAGTTTTTTTTGTGGGATATTAATTATCCCAATATTTTTTTTGATAATGACTTCTTTTCTTTCCACATATGCGACCAAAGAAAACAAGAAAAAGTGATTTGAATTTTGTCTTTTAGAAAATTACATTACCTCTTAATTTGACTAAATTCGAAGTCTGCAAGTAACATTAAATTTCGAAATGATTGAAACAGAAATCTCAATAACTGTAAACAGGAAATCCGATATTACTTTATTAGAGCAAACAATTGTCGGGAACAAGTTCCAATTTCCGGTTTACATTCGGGAATATGAATTTAGATGTCAAATAAATTTTACAAGTGATTATGAGGAATGGGAATTAGACACGGCTATTCTCAATCCTTCTCCTGGATATGAATTTACCGCCGACCTCGAAAAAGGACGGAAGGAAATCCAGATGTCAATCTGAATTATCGACTGATGACTGGGGAAGACGGATTGAAAATCCTTTAGATAAAACTAGATATCTTGTGAAAGCATCGGCAAATAATTCTGAAAAATTCAACCTTAAAATCAAAGTTTTGTTCGAAGATAATGAGCATTTCTACTTTGTAAACATTGTGGATGGTGTTAACATGATGTCAGCTAAATCAATATTTAGTTCTTCTTTTCTTATCAGTTTCATCTTTTTGGTTTTAAAATTATATAATATAGAATTAACTAACCTTTATGAGTTGTTTGCCATTTTTTTCTTTTAACTCGTTTTTCGGTAATTATAAATGGCTAAAGAATTAAGTAAAACGGCAAAGCCACATAAGTATAAAAGTTCGTTTCCAACTTCTTTCAAACCGCTTCCTTTTAAAACAATAAGGCGTACTACTTTTATAAAATGAGTTACAGGCGTGAGTTCTGAAATTGCTTTTGCCCAATCAGGCATACTATCTATGCTGGTAAAAAAACCACTCATTAACATAAATATCATCATAAAGAAAAAAGCAATAAACATCGCTTGCAATTGAGTGTCGGCAAAGGTTGAAATTAACAACCCCATTCCCAATAATGCAACGAGATAAACACCTGAAAACAAGTAAAGAACAAAAATACTGCCTTTAGGAAAGATTCCATAAATTAGGTACATAACAATAAGTCCCACTGTAAAGACAATCATACCGACGATCCAGAACGGAATCAATTTACCCAATATGAATTGCCATTTTTGTATTGGGGTTACATTAATTTGTTCAATTGTACCAATTTCTTTTTCTTTTACAATATTAAGCGCCGTGACAAAACCGCCAATCAATGTTAACAATAACACCAAAATTCCCGGAACCATATAATATTTGTATTCGGCTCTTGGATTGTACCAATAGGTGCTAGTAAGCTGTATAGAAGACATCGAAGTCATTGTTTGTCCTCTGGGTAATTTTACGATTATGTCTAAATGCTGATTGAAATCGGCTATAACAGTACTTAAATAGCCACTACCAATACTTGCTTTTGTGCCATTTATTGCATCCACTGCAATGTTGACTTTTTGAGTACCTTTACGAACAAGATTACGTTCAAAACCAGATGGTATTTCTAAAATAAGATCAACATCTCCATTTTCGATTAACTTCAATCCTTCTAAATAGGAAGAAGATTTAGCCACAATATTGAAATAACCCGAAGAGGCTATTTTATTTATTAATTGACGCGAATAGGTACTGTGATCCTCATCTACATAAGCAATATTGATGTTTTTTACTTCAAAATTAGCGGCTAATGGTAGTATGATAAGTTGCACAATGGGAACCATAAACATCATCGCCAAGATTGTTTTATCACGGAATATTTGGCGAAATTCTTTTTGTAATATGAATCGAAGTACTTTCACGATAATCGAATTTTAAATTTTTTCAAGGCAATTGTCAGTAATAAAATCGCCATTCCGGCTAATATTAAAGTTTCTTTCCATACATAGCTAAATCCTAGTCCTTTGAGCATTACTGCTTTTATTATGATGTAATAATATCTTGAGGGTATAATATGTGAAATAGCACGGAATATCCAGGGCATATTTTCTAAAGGAAACATAAAACCAGTAAGAATCATAGTAGGCAACATCATTCCCATCATAGAAATTAACATTGCGGTTTGTTGCGAATCGGTGACATTTGAAATTAAAAGTCCAAGTGATAGACAAGTGATAATAAAAAGAATACTCTCGGCAAAAAGCAAAAATAAACTCCCTTTTATTTCTACATCAAGCAGGTAAACAGAAAGGACTATTATAATAATCAAATTGATAAGTGACAAAACCAAATACGGAATTGCTTTTGCTATTAAAACCATAACAGGCTTAAACGGAGATACTAATAAAATTTCCATCGTGCCGAGTTCTTTTTCGCGTACTACAGAAACCGATGTAAGCGCGGTGCTGACAATCATAAAAATTAAAGCAATTACCCCCGGAATAAAGTTGAGCGAACCATTCTGCTTTTCATTGTAAAGCTGTCTTAATTCTGGAATTATTCGGTAGGATAGCGTAGTATTTGGATTTAGCTCTTGCTGATAGTCATTAAGAATAACTGATAAGTAGGAGGTTACAATAGTTGCTGTGTTGGGATCGGAAGCATCGGCTATAAGCTGTATTTTTGCGCCACCAATTCCTTGTAAATCAGATCCAAAATGAGCAGGAAATACCAGGGCACATTTTATACTTCCTTCTTTGAAACGACTTTCAATATCGGTGTAATTCAAAATAGGTTTTTCTATTTTAAAATAAGAGCTAGACTGAATTTTTGAAATGATTTTTTGGGTATGAACATCGTGAGAATTGTCCTGAATAGAGATTCCGATGTTTTTGACTTCGCTACTCAAAGCAAAACCAAAAAGTACAATTTGGACAACAGGAAGCCCAAAAAGAATCAGTAAAGTTCTCTTATCCCTAAATACGTGGAGAAATTCTTTTTGTATAAAAGCTATTAATTTTTTCATATGTTGCTTTTTATTGTTTTTTATCGGTCATATGTAATTTGCATATCATCATTGGTTTTTGCGACCAATTTATTGGTTATGCTCATTTCATATTAATCGGATGCTCTTTTAGCACTGCGTGCCAGTTGATAAAAAACTTCGTCCATTGAGTTTGTATTAAAACGCTTTTTTAATGCTGCAGGAGAGTCAATTGCTTCTACACGTCCGTCAACCATAATACTGATTCGGTTGCAATATTCGGCTTCGTCCATATAATGGGTGGTTACAAAAACAGTAATGCCATTGGCAGCCGCTTCGTAAATCATTTCCCAAAACTGTCTTCGTGTTATTGGATCTACACCACCAGTTGGTTCGTCTAAAAAAACAATTTTTGGGCGATGAAATATAGCTACTGAAAAAGCCAACTTTTGTTTCCATCCCAAAGGAAGATCTCCAACCAGTTTTTTTGCTTCTTTCTCGAGTCCTAAAGTGGTAACCAGCTCAGAACTTCTTGTTTTTATATCAGCTCTAGAAACACCATACACGCCACCATAGAATTCAATATTTTCTAAAATAGTTAGATTGTCGTATAAAGAGAATTTTTGGCTCATATAACCAATGTTTTTCTTTATTTTTTCTTGTTGTTTGTACACATCAAAACCAGCAACAGTAGCTTCTCCCGAACTTGGATACGATAAACCACAAAGGATTCTCATAGCGGTGGTTTTTCCAGCTCCATTTGCGCCTAAAAAGCCAAAAATTTCGCCTTGACTTACTTCAAAACTGATTTTATCAACCGCTTTGAAATCGCCAAATTGTTTCGTTAAATCTTTACAAATGATTACTTTATTCTCCATCGGTTGCTACTTTTGGTTCAGTTACTTGGCTTTGTTCTTGCATTAAGCGAATAAAAACATCTTCAATGGTAGGATCTATTTTTTTAATTTCCAGATTGTCATTTTGGTATTTTTCGGCTATTACCATCACTTTACTTTCGTTGTTTTCATCTGATTTTAAGGTTAGATGAACGTATTCTCCAAAAGCATAACAACTTTCAATTTCGGCATCAGCCCTTAAATCTTTTAGCAGTTTATATATGTTTTGAGCTTTGGCAGCAAAAAGAACCTTCGGAAAATTATTAATTATTTGTTGCGGTGTATTGATATCCATTAGGTTACCGTTCTGAATTAAGGCAATACGATCACACAATTTAGCCTCATCCATATAAGGAGTAGAAACCACTATTGTGATATTTTGTTGTTTAAGTTTGGCTAACATTTCCCAAAACTCGTTGCGCGAAACCACATCAACCCCAGTAGTAGGTTCGTCTAAAAATAGTACTTCGGGCTTATGAATTAGCGCACAGCATAAGGCTAATTTTTGTTTCATACCACCAGAAAGTTTGCCCGCACGTCTATCGTTAAAAGGTTTTATTTGATCGTAAATGTCTTTAATCAATTCATAGTTTTCTTCGAGAGTTGTTCCAAAAACGGTGGCAAAGAAATTTAAGTTTTCCTTTACTGTCAAATCTTGATACAGCGAAAATTTTCCGGGCATATAGCCCACTTTGTTTCGAATAGCACGAAAATCAGCTACAACATCGTGCCCTTCTACAGACGCAGTACCTTCATCAGCAAGCAATAAAGTAGTCAGTATTCTAAAAAGAGATGTTTTTCCAGCACCATCAGGACCAATAAGACCAAAAAGTTCTCCTTTCTCGACCTCAAAGGATATGTTGTCTAATGCGGTTAGATCGCCGTATTTTTTGCTAATATTTTTTAGAATTACTGCTTGCATCCTCTTATTATTTAGACCAAAGTGCTTCTCCGTACATTCCTATTTTGATAAAGCCGTCATTTTTGACCAGCACTTTGATGGCATAAACCAAATTAGCGCGCTCGTCTTTGGTAGGAATAGTCTTTGGAGAGAATTCTGATTTATCCGAAATCCAATTAATAGTTCCTTGGTATTCTTTGTATTTTTGATCGCCCTGATCGATGCGAACTTTTATTTGTTGCCCCATTTTAATTTGCGAAAGTTGCGCCCCCGTAATATAGGCACGCAGAAAAAGAGTATCGATATTTGCAATTTTATAAAGCGGTTTTCCAACGACAGCCATTTCGTATTGTTCAGCATATTTCGAAAGTACGGTACCTTTTATAGGATTAATAATTTCAGATTTTTTTAGTTTATCTTCAATTCCTTTTAGTTGTACACCTACAGTGTTTCCTTGCTGGGTAAGGCTTTCGTTGGTTGTTTGCAACGAATTTTCCTGTGCTACAATTTGTGATTTCAAAGTAGCAACTTTAGCTTTAGCATCGTCAAGTTGTTTTTGAGAAGCAATACCACCTTGTACTAGTTTTTCCGCTCTATTTTGGTCAAGTTGTGCATTAGCAAGTTGTCTTCTTAAACTTTCTGTTTGTAATTTTTCTTGTGGTTTACCACTTAAAATTGCCGTTTTGTTTTGTTGTAATTGTAATTTATTGATGTGAAGTTGAATACTATCAATAGCACCAATACGTTGTCCTACATGTAGTTCTTGTCCTTCTTGAATATTTAATTGTAAAATTTGACCGCTTGCTTCTGCTGAAACAATCGTTTCTACAGCTTCAAATGAGCCCGAAGCATCAAATTCATTTTCAGTATTATTACAGGACAATAGTAGCATTGGAAGAATAAGATAGAGAAAGTTTGTTTTTTTCATAATATAGCGTATTAGTTTCCTTTAATGGTTTGATATTCGTAAGTACTCATTAGTAGTTGTATTTCGTGAAGTGCTTTTTCTGCGCGAGAATTTCCTTCTTTTTCGGTTGCGTTAAGCAAATCGATCAAGGGACCTACACCTGTATCATATTTTAATTGATAGCCTTCGCGAATGGTTTGACGGAGGGTAATAATTTCATCATCATCTTTAAGTATCGCTTGTTGTCTTTCGATGTCTGCTGTTTTTTGATTCAGTTGCAGTTTTGTATTGAATAGGAATGTTTCTTCTTGTAAGGCTAGATTATTTAAGGCTACTTCGGTCAGTTGTTTTTCATTAGAATTTTTATACAATCCCTTTATGTCCCATCCCACACTTAATCCAGCAACACCAATAGTTGAAATTTTATCATTTCCTAAATTCATCCCAGGAGCCAAAGCAATTCCAGCACCTAGCAAACCTACTTTAGGCATTAGATTTACTTTTTGCATATCGGATTGGGCTTTTAACAGTTCTCGTTTTTCGGAATATAAAAGTTGTTCAGGACGCTTAATAGTGTTGTCAAGTGTAAATTTGTTTACGGGTTTTTCTAATTTTGTATCGGCAATATTTTTACCAATTAAATATGAAAGCATCGTTTGATAGCCTTTTTTGGTGTATTGAAAGTCTTTTTTTTGTTGATTCAATTTAAGTTTTTCAACCTTCATCTCATCTACATCCGTTTTATAAGCAAGTCCGTTTTCGTTGAGTTTTTTTACTTTATCAATATTGTGATTAAGAATATTTTCTTGAATGTCCAGCTGTTGCAACTGCTCATTAATAAGCAATATTCCAAAATAAAGCTGATTCACTCTAGAACGTAATTCATAAAGCGAAACTTCAATGGTAGCTTTATCAATTTCCGAATTAGCTTCTATAATTTTTTTCTGCGATTTGGTTGCGCCACCATCCCAAATGGTTTGGTTAATTTGACCAATCCCAATGAATTTGAAATTACTGTCGGATCCCGACGCTCCCATACTAGGAAAATCACCAAAAACATAACCTTCAATTGCAGTTATACTTATTTGGGGCAAATAGGCTTTGTTGGCATTGCTTATTGTGTATTCTTTACTTTTTTCAATTAATTCATATTGCTTAATCAAAGGATAGTTTTGCTTGGCAAGCTCATAACTTTGGTCTAAGGTTAGGTTTTGAGCTTTTAGTCCATATACAGAACCGAGTATACTCACATAAATTAATAAAGATATTTTTCTCATAAAATTTTGATTATTAAATAGGGTTGAAATCAGAAAATACACTTTTTAAAGATTTAGCCACAGATTAAAAAGATTAAAAGGATTTTTACCTATTTTCAAGTTCCATTTTCACACTATAAATTTATAAATCTGTGCCAATCTGTTAAATCTGTGTCATCCGTGGCTAAATAATTTATTTGGAATTACACCAAAAAGGGAATATTTGTTTTTTAAAAGCAAATGCCCTGTTTGAACTACTATTTAGCTACTAAACATTGCTTTTATCCAAATAGGAATACTTTTTTTACGCTCGAGCATTAGGGAATTAAATTCAGTTATTTTTAAATCTTTGCTTCCCATAATTAACGGTTTAGCTATGAATGGAAAAACAACTAATCCCATTAAATTCATTAAAAAATGTAATGGATTGGGTTCTGACATTTCTCCTTTTTCGACTGCTTCTTGAAATTGCTTGACAAAAACGGAATGGTTTACAATATCTTTTATGGGGAGTTTTTTGGGTAAACCTTGAGGGTTATTTCGTATTTCTGTAAATATAAATAAAGGAATTTCAGGTTCCTGGATTATAAAATCTATATATTTTAAAGCGATTAATGCTGTTTTTTCTTCAAATGAAGTCGTTTCATCGTTAAGAATTACTGCCATTTTATTTACAAAACCGGTAAAAGTTTCTACCATTATAATTTCAAAAAGCTTGGCTTTACTTCTGAAATAGTAATTAATCAATGCTAGGTTTAAACCAGCTTCTTCAGCAATATCCCTTGTGCGTGTAGCGACAAATCCTTTTCGGTAAAAGATAGTTTTAGCGGCTTCTTTTATTTTTTGTTCCGCATTAATCGGTTTGTCTAAACTATCACTTTCCATAAAATTTAATTTTATACTAATCAAAGATATAAAATTAATCAAAATAATTAATCAATTGATTAAAAATCTCAAAAATGCGAACAAGACTATTTATCAAATTTAAAAGTATTATTAAACAGATTTAATGTCCAATAACTTTCATTGATTTTTAAAAAATCCGCAATTTCTATTGATTCATTTAATAGAGGTTTCTTAAAAAAAAATAATTTTTATTTACAAG
>DATEOV010000193.1:0-6778 GCA_035273645.1 Flavobacterium sp.
TTGATTGATTGGCAAAATAGCCAATAGTTTTTCGGCCAAGATAATGGCAGGTTCATGGGTAAATCCACCAAACAAAACGTGTTCCAATGTCGTCAACTGTTTATAAATCGCATCGGCAATAAACTTATTGGAATGTCCGTACGGATTGACCCACCAAGAAGCGATAGCATCTATATATTGTTTATTATTTTCGTCCCAAAGCAAAGCGCCTTCTCCTTTGGTGATAGCAATAGGAAGTGCTGCCGTTTTGTGCTGTGTATAAGGATGCCAAAGATGCTGGCTGTCTCTTTCGATTAAATTCATTTTACAAAGATAAAAGAATGAAGAATCAAGAAAAAAGAGATTCGATAAAGTTAACAACAATCGTCTTGCTTCTTTCTTCTTGTTTCTTTCTAGTTTACAAATTTAATAGTTTATCCCGGAACAAATCTGCATATTCTTTGATTACATTTTGATCAAAATATGGCTCTTGTTCAATTCGTCCAATGCATTTAATTCCTGTTTTATTCAGAATAATAGATTCCGTTGCTTGACTTTCTTCTCCAGAAAAAATAATTCCTCCAATCGCTATTTTGCGATTATGCAAGGATTCAATGGTAAGCAAAGTATGATTGATACTCCCTAAATAATGTCTTGAAACTACAATCACTTTATAATCGGGTTGGATTAAATCAATAACACAATCCGTTTCGTTTAAAGGCACAAAAACACCACCAGCCCCTTCTATTACCAAATGATTTTCGGCTTTAGGTTCTTTTATAGCTTTCAAATCAATAGTAACCCCATCAATTGCAGCTGCAAGATGCGGGCTTGCAGGAGTATTTAGCAAATAACTGTTCGGGTGAATTACTGTTTTTTTATTAGATATAAAAGATTTGACTTTATGACTATCGGAGTTGTCAACATCCCCAGCCTGAATGGGTTTCCAGTAGTCGGCCTCCAAAGCTTCGACAATAATTGCTGAAGCAATCGTTTTTCCAACATCGGTAGAAATTCCTGTAATAAATAGTTTCATATATTTTAGCCACGGATAATACGGATAGCACGGATTATCACTGATTTTTTAAATTAATTTTTCTATCATTTGTATAGATAAACCTTTTAAACTCGGGTTCTTCACCAAAATTCAACAATAAGCCTACTTCAATTTCAGTTGCTTTTAAATAATTCATTGTCTGAGCCACATGAACATTCATGAGTAATTCACAAGCTTTAAGCTCAACTATAACTTTGTTCTCAACAATTAAATCTGCAATATAGTCACCTACAAGCTGTTTTTAAAATAAACTTTGATTTGCTTTTGAGCTTCAACTTTATACCCTCTTGCAATCAATTCAAAATACATTGCATTTTGATATACTTTTTCAAGAAAACCAGACCCAAGTTCATTATAAACATCATAATAAACTTTTAGAATTGAATCCGTTATCGATTTGTGCAATAAATTCGTCATATTTAATCCGTGTAAATCTGTAAAATCCGTATTATCCGTGGCTAAAAAACAAAAGTACTCAACAGCGTCAATACTTGTGTCATTTCCTCCTTGCTATTATAATTATGGAGACAAAAACGCAATCGCTCCTGACCCTCAGGAACAGTGGGTGAAAGTATTGCTTTGACATCAAAACCATTTTGTTGAAGAGAAGTGGCAATAGCCTTCACTTTTTCGTTTCCCGGAATAATAACACTTTGGATAGCTGATTTGCTTCGAATAAAAAGCGGACTCAAATACAGCATTTTTTTCACTTGATTAAAAAAGACAATATTATCACGAAGTGATTCTAGTGCATTTTTATCTTTTTCTAAATGATGATACCCAATTAAAATCGTGGCTACTGAATGAGGTGAAAGCCCTGTAGTGTAAATGAAACTTCGGGCAAAATTAACGAGGTACGATTTTAATTTATCCGAACCCAAAACCACTGCTCCATGACATCCTAAACCTTTACCAAAAGTCATGATTCTAGCAAATATTTTGTCCTGCAAATGCAAATACTGAATCAATCCTTCCCCTTTTCCCCCAAAAACTCCCAAAGCATGCGCTTCATCAACCACCAAATAACAGTTATGTTTTTCAGAAACGGCAATCAATTCCTCCATATTTGGACAATCACCATCCATCGAAAAAACGGATTCGGTCACTATGTAAATTAAAATATTAGGATTACGTTGAATCAATAAGTCCAAATCCTCAAAATCATTATGCTTAAATTTATAGGACTTGGCGTTTGACAATTGGATACCGTCCCGAATCGAAGCATGACATAATTCATCGTACAAAATTAAATCGCCTTTTTGAGGTACAGCACTAAAGAAACCAACATTAGCATCGTAACCCGAATTAAACAACAAAGCCGACTCAGATTGATGGAATTGAGCTATATAATTTTCGGTTTCAGTATATAAAGTGTGGTTCCCGGAAAGTAATCGCGAACCGGTAGCTCCATTACTTTTTATGTTCAGATCCAATAAAAATTGATGAGTAGCATTGAAAATTGCTTCTGATTTTGAAAAACCAATATAATCATTCGAAGCAAAATCAATTAACTCATTAGGTTGCGGAAGAATACGTAATGATTTATTTTGTCTTCGGGACTCTAGTTTATCGGACAGTTTTTTTGGAAAATTCATAACTACAAAGTTATAAAAACCAACTTAATTTTTAGGCAAAGAGGTCCCTTCTTCCGATGCTTTCTTTTCGGCGGCTGCCTTTTCGGCTGCCCTTTTCCCCGCTTTGCCTTTTCCGATAGGCAACCCCGCAGTTACATAAAGGGAGCGATTGTATTGGTCAGGACTGTCGTCGCCTTTAAGAAGCGGCACCAAACCGTAGTAATATTGCAAACCAACATTCATACCATACTTGGTTTTTATTCGATACCCAGCACCAATTACCAAACCAGCATCAATAACATGAATTTTGTCTCGTATATTATTTTTATACTCCAGATCATCGCCATAATAGTTCTGATGGAACATATCATTCGCCGTGGACAACAAACCTAATTGTGTACCTGCCTTGACATAAATATTATTGTCAAACTTGTATTTAATCATTAAAGGCACATTAAAATAATTTATGGTTCTTTTAATTGATCCTTCTGCAAATGCGGCATCCAATTTTTCGTCATTTAATGAATAAACGGCGATATCTTTGGCTCCCATTGTAGATTTTACGATAACTCCTGTATTAAAAATCCAAGAAGGGTTTTTCAAATTAAAATCAAAATAGAAACCCAAATTAAAATCGGTTCTGTTATCCGAATCCAAGTTTGAAATAGTAGAAAAATTGGCACCACCCTCCAAACCAAATTCAATATTTGGGGAATTCAGTTTGTCGCCAAAAATCAAAGACATTAATACTTGCGATTGAGCAGTATGAAAACTAAAAAATAATGCAATGAAGAATATAACTTTTTTCATATGTTGATATTAATTAATTTTCTTGGATCACAATTCCTTCTTTTTTTACAAAATCATTAAATTACAATCCAAAGCGGTATTGAAGACTCGTCATAAACTGGGTACGGCTTGCTAAAAATCCACATTCGGCACGCAACATAAAATGTCTGTTGAATTGATACTGGGTTCCTAGAATAAAATTCCACATATCCTTAGGTGCTTTTTCCAATGAATATTGCACCGTGGACGTTTCAGCAGTACTTAATGCGCCATCAATACCATTCAAAAGATTCCCGGCTGCGCCTAATGCCTTATTGGCTGTTTCGTATTTTGCCTTATTGGACGGTTTGGCCTGTTCAGCATTAGATAACCCACTCCACCAATTGTCCACCTGAGTTTGCTTGTCATTTACTTTGACCAAAGCCTCATCTACTTTGGCTTGTGCTCCATCTAGTGGCAATACATCTTCCAAAGCCAACGAACCTGATGTCCCGCTTTTTAAATGTACTCTAAATGCACCTGCCCAAACCGCAATATTACTCTCCGGTTTATTAAATTTGAACGTTTTCCCCAATCTTGGACCAAAAATGAAACTCATAGCAGGTTTCTCAAGAGTACTAATATCAGTCCATGCTACATTCATATCCAAAGCAAGCCAGCCTCCTCCAACACCAATGGTAGGAGTCATTCCCAATCCAAAAGTAGTCCCTTCAAAATTAGCTTTTGATCCAAATGATGCTATCTGTGACCAATTATTATCAGCATCCGGAACCCACACCCCTGCATCAATAGTTGTAGAAGTTTTTACTTTCCCAAGAATACCATATACATTCAAAAAAGGGAATAACCAAATATCGGGTCTAACATTAACCGCAGATGCTTCTACTGAAGAATTATTAAATCGTATAATTTGGTCCAAATTATATAGAGGACCATTATTGAAACCTACCTCAAGATTGTCTATCGTTATTTCTGATTTCTGCCAAAAGTAGTTTACAGAAACACCCGCAGAATATGGCAAATGAAATCCTTTCTTAGTGGCTTTTTCACCCCATATAGGCAAAACATATGGATACGGTTCTTCCTTAATGCTATCTAAAAGTGCTATGTTTTTTTTACCTACTATTTTATTGCTATAAACTTGTGAAAAAACGGCAACACTAGTTAATAAAAAGGCAAGAACAAAAAGGGTTTTATTTTTCATTTTTAAAATTTAAATTACCAATACACTTAAAAATTCATAAGGTAAAGTTAAAAAAATAATTGGTCAAACCTCCATAGACCCTGTTTTTAATTAACTCCTTGGCTGAATGCTGGAAAAAAAACCAAACAAAAACCAAACAAAAATCTAACAAACTTCTCCTATATCTACAGATTTTTTTATAAAAAACAGAGGGAAATTCACTTGTTTAAATAAAATAATTTCCCTTCAAAGCTTTGCAATTTAAACTAATTGTTATGTAATACTCACATTCGCAAAGAATTCATCAATAATAGACCTTTAAATATTTATTTTTTTATGAATTGTATGAATTTTATTTGAAAAAATAATATCTTTGAGTACCCTTGATCTTACTATTTTAATATTGCTTTTATTAACACATAAAACACTAGATAAAGAAATCATCACGCGCCCCTTTTCTATCTGATGCTACCACAAGTCAGCCAAAAACAATTAATCCACTATTATTATTATTTCTAGAACGACCTATTTTAGGCCTGTCTGTTCTATTGTACCCTAAACTTAATGAACAGCTGTGAGATTACTCATAGTATCATATGCTTATACATTTTATTCAAAAATTTAAACCAATAATTCAATAATAGTCCAACCTTTTAAATGTTAATTTTATGAAAAGATCGAGTTTTTTATTGGCATTGCTGCTAGCTGCAGTCAGTACCATTTCGGCGCAAAAAAAACCAAACATCCTTGTTATTTGGGGTGATGATATAGGTATTAGTAATATTAGTGCTTATAGCAACGGCTTAATGGGTTATACAACACCCAATATTGACCGAGTTGCAAAAGAAGGTGTACTATTTCAGCAATACTATGCAGAACAAAGCTGTACTGCTGGTCGAGCAGCATTCGTAACAGGACAGCACGGTATTCGTACCGGTTTGACTAAAGTAGGATTCCCTGGAGCACCAATGGGAATGAGTCAATTAGATCCTTCAATGGGTGGAATCATGAAAAATTTAGGTTATGCTACGGGTCAATTTGGTAAAAATCACTTAGGAGACCGTAACGAAAGCTTACCAACAGTAAATGGTTTTGATGAATTTTTCGGAAACCTATATCATTTAAATGCCGAAGAAGAACCTGAATTGCCAGATTATCCAAAAGATCCAGCTTATTTAGCCAAATTTGGACCAAGAGGTGTTTTAAAATGTACCGCGACAAATTCTGATGACGGTACAGTTGACCCTCGTTTTGGAAAAATTGGAAAACAAAAAATTGAAGACACTGGTGCACTGACCAAAAAACGAATGGAAACTGTTGATGATGAAACGGTAGCCGCTGCCATCGATTTTATCAAAAGACAAAATGCTGCTGGTAAACCATTTTTTGTTTGGTGGAATGGAACTCGTATGCACTTACGTACACACGTAAGAGCGGAACACCGTGGAAAATATACTCATGGAGACAGTGAATATATCGATGGTATGATCGAACATGATTTAACTGTTGGAGAACTTTTAAAGGTTATAGATGACCTTGGTATTGCCGACAATACCATCGTAATGTATTCTACAGATAATGGACCACATATGAATACATGGCCTGATGGTGCTATGACTCCATTCCGTTCAGAGAAAAACACCAACTGGGAAGGTGCTTTTAGAGTCCCTTGTATGGTGAGATGGCCAGGCGTTATTAAACCAGGAACAGTAGCAACTGAGATTGTAAGCCATAACGACTGGATGCCGACATTTGCTTCCATTGCCGGTGAACCAGATTTAGCAAAAAAATTATTAACAGGATACAAAGCCAATGGCAACACCTATAAAGTGCATTTGGATGGATTTGATCAATCAGCTTATTTAAAAGGTGCAACTCCAAAAAGTGCCAGAGATAAATTCTTTTATTCTGACGATGATGGGTTGCTTGTAGGTTTGCGTATTGGAGACTACAAGTATGTTTTTGCAGAACAACGCAAAGAAGGAACTATGGGAGTTTGGGCTGAACCATTTACCAAATTGAGACTGCAAAAAATATTCAATCTATACCAAGATCCTTATGAAAGAGCAGACATTACTTCCAATACTTATTGGGACTGGGTGCTTAATCATGTTGGTTCAGCTTATGGTATGATTGCAGAGGTTGGGATGTTTGCTAAAACTTTCGAGCAATATCCGCCACGTTCAATTCCACCGA
>DATEOV010000194.1:0-2175 GCA_035273645.1 Flavobacterium sp.
GATCTGAATGCTCCAGTTTCGACTTGGCATGGTGTTAAAATTCAAAATGATAAAATAGTAGGAATCAATCTTTCCAATAATAACTTGGTCGGTACATTGCCTACAGAAATTACAGATTTGAAAAATTTGGAAGAATTGAATCTGTTTAAAAACCAAATTTCAGGAACAATCCCTGAAAAGATTGGGAAACTGAAAAACTTAAAAGTATTAAATCTTTCTTTTAATAAGTTATCAGGATCAATACCGAATTCTATTTGTGAAATTCCACATTTAAATACACTGATGATTTTCATGAATCAGCTTTCAGGGGAATTACCTAATCACATTGGGGATTTAAAAGAATTACAAGTTGTGTCTTTATTCAATAATGAATTATCGGGTCCGCTTCCGGCTTCATTATATGAACTAAAGAATCTAAAAGAATTGGTATTAAGCAGTAATAAATTTTCTGGGCAAATTAGCTGGAGCGTAGAAAATTTAAAAGCTCTTGAAAATTTAAGTTTGTTTGACAATAAAATGAATGGGCACATCCCATACACCATAGCAAAATTAGATAATTTGCAAAGTGTTAATTTATCTTATAATTCGTTTTCTGGTGCAGTGTCCCAAGCTTTAGCTCAAAAAGAGGGTTTTAATCTTACTATGATTAATGAATCCGGTGTTGCATTTCAATTGGAAGTTTCAAATAATGCAAAAGGAGTTTTAGCAGCGGATGAATAAGTTATAAGTTAGTATAAATAGAGTTTGTTAGTTAGTTAGTAATATTGATTTTTCATGGTTGCCAAAGCGCAGTAATTTAGCTTCTAAATTATTGCGCTTTTTTGTAGGATATATATTCATTAAATATTTTTATATGTTAATTTGTCGATTTTTTTTGTTGGTTAGCGAACTTTTTAATTATTTTTGAAGTAATGAATTTTTTAAACAAAGCAAATGAGTTATAAAATTACGCTACTTCTTACAGTCTTCTTTTCACTTTCGGTTTTTGCTAATGTTTCTCAGGCAGAAAAGGATGTTCTGATAAAATTGAACCAAGTTACCAATGGACATAAATGGACCAATAAGTGGGATCTTTCTTTGCCAATGGATAAATGGTATGGAGTCAAAGTTGTTGACGATAAGGTAATTTCCATAAACTTAAACAATAATAATTTGACAGGTCGTATTCCTGTTGAGATTACTACATTGTTGAATTTGCAGGAACTGAATTTAGGCACCAATTTATTGAATGGTGAAATTCCACTCAATATTGGTAATTTGAAGAATTTGCAAATTTTGGACCTTTCATTTAATAAATTAACTGGTTACATCCCTGTTTCAATTTGTACTTTGCCTAATCTAAAAGCATTAGTACTCGATCGAAATATTTTATCGGGTGAATTGCCTCCACAAATAGGGAAACTTTCAATGTTAGAGACTTTATCATTGTATGAAAATTCTTTTCAAGGACAATTGCCTGTTTCTTTTTATGAGTTAAAATCTTTAAAGTCAGTATCTTTGTATTCTAATAGATTCAGCGGAAAATTAAGTCCTGCAATTGGTAATCTAGTATTGTTAGAAAATTTAAACCTTTTTGACAATGATTTTAAAGGGCAAGTCCCATTAGAATTGGAGAAATTAATCCATTTAAAAAAAATGAATATATCCTATAATTTGTTCTCGGGACTAGTTTCCAACAGATTGTCATTATTGGATAAATTGAATATGACCATGCGAAATGAAGTCGGAAACGTAGTTTCGTTACCCGTTATTAAAGGGTAATACTTCATTGCAAGGATTGAAGAGATCGAAAGTTGTTTGTTTTAATACATTTAGTTAGAATACCCTGTAAACTCATACATTACAGGGTTTTTCGTTTTTATATGTTATCCTAATTGTAGATTATTAGGACAAATTAATTTCTGGATTAATAACATTGTTTGATTCTTACTCCTTTTCTTTTTTAGATGATGGCAAAAAGGCAGAATGCTCACCCTTAGCCCCGGTTGAAGTGAAAATCCTCTCTCGTTTTTTCAACGAGAGAGATTGTAACGGAAAACGGGACAATGTTGACAAAAAGCCTAATGTTCCTGCTCCAAAAACAATAATCGACCCTAGGTAATTAAATTCCACTTCCTTTTTTAGTATTAAAATTTAATTTATTTAAACTATTGTTATTGTGGTAGTTGTATAATT
>DATEOV010000195.1:0-6338 GCA_035273645.1 Flavobacterium sp.
TGCTTTTATCAATCTTAAATGCCTGATTTCCATTTTTGAGAATTGTTTTCACAAAGGAACAAAATTTATACTTGGATTTGTATGAAAAGAATTCATAGGATAGATGAATTCTTTTCGTTTTTATGGTAAATTTAGTTGCCCTAATTTTGGATTATTAATCAATCTAAAAAACAATATTAATGGAAGCACAAATAAAACATTATGAAAACAAATTAGCGTTCGAAATGGATCCGTCCGATTTGTTTGATGCCTTCAACAATGGTGAAAAAGTAATTGCTCTCGATGCTCGCAAAGCATTTGGATTTGAGGCTGAACATATTCCAAGCGCGATCAATATTCCGCATCGCGAAATGAGTCCGGAAACTACGGCACACTTGGATAAAGATGTGTTATATGTGACTTATTGCGATGGAATTGGCTGTAATGCTTCCACAAAAGGTGCTTTGAATATGACCAAGTTAGGATTTAAAGTAAAAGAATTAATAGGTGGAATCGAGTGGTGGAAATTTGACGGCTACGCTACCCAGGGAACTCAAGGAAATAAAGATGGAGCGAAATTTGAATGTGCTTGTTGATGGGATAAGATTTTCAAATTCTTTAAGGTCATAATTTATGACCTTAAAGATAATCCATTCAGTATGCAATATGTTTTAAACCCAATCCTCTTTTCGAATATGATACTCAAAGTAAGGAACTTCGCTATTGTTAAAATCTACAACACCTATTTTAGTTGCACCAATTTTTGCAATAGCTTTTTGAGATATAATATTTGTTTCACCAATATGAAAAAGTATCGTATTAATGTATTGGAATGCATAATTAATCAGCAATTTTTTCATCGCTTTGTTATGGCCAGTACCCCAGTATTTTTTGGCTAAAAAAGTATAACCAATGGCAATAGTAGAATTTGTAGTGTCCAAATTATAAAAACGAGTACTTCCTATTAACTCATTAGTTGCGACATCATAAACTAGAAATGCACTTTTGGATGCTTGAGCACTATCCAAAAAAAACTGAAACTCTTCCCTTTTATAGCGGTTTTTTGATGGGTGATTCTCCCATATTTCTGGGTCAGATGCTACTTTGTACAACATTTCAAGATCACTTTCTTGGAGCGGTATCAATTTTATTTGATCGTTTTCAAGCGTTTCAGGCTGTAAATTAAAATCTAAATTTGACATAATTGATTTGCTTTTCTTAATACTATTTATTTAACCCTCAAGCTATCTTTTACCGCCTTTAAACTATCCGTAACTACTGGTTGCACTGCGACAGGTTTCACAACAGGCGCAACGAATTTTTGATGTCGTCTTATTTTTTGGGTAATGATAACCGCGTCATTCAATACAAAAGGAGTTGGCATCATCCAACTTTCTCTTGGTGTAATCGAAAAAATTGGATTGACCATTAAATCAAATGAACTTTCCATTACATCCATATCGAGTACAGTTGCTCTATTCAGTGTAAATTGCAATACCAGCGGTTCATTATTTACAACATAATAGCTCAGCAGTTTTTTACCGTTTCTTTCCAATTCAGTTCCTTCTTGACCCAAAGTGCTCACACCATTGGCTTTGAAATTGTAAAAAGTCATTATTTCATTTGCAAAAATATCATAGCGATTTACTTTTCGGTTTGGAGTGATTTGTATTTTCAAGTATCTTTTGAAACCTACCACACTATCTTTAAGAAAAGTAATTGTTGGTTTTGCAATTCCTTTGTCTGGAGCTTCATTAGCATAGGTGAATCCGGAATTGTATTTGCTGAATAACTTTAAATCATTGAATATTTTTGCCCCTTTTGGTTTTTCGCCTAAATAACCTTTAGTCCAAGAATCTAGGTTGGTATCATAAGTTAACCAATACGATTTTTGGTTATTGGCATTATAGAAATACACCAAACTGTTGGATTTGGCTTGACCCAATTCATAACCGGAATGGTATTGTGCTTTCGCCAAAAAGATAACAGAAAGTAAAAAGAACAATAAAGACCAGCTTCCTTTTTTGGCGAAGGCCCCAAAAATAGGCAACAGCAATCCAAATGCCAAAACAGTCAAAATAGCACTTCCGAATAATACTTTCAATCCCAAACCTACCGGAAACATTTGGATAAACGGAGTAATAATCAACAAGGCAGGAATCCCACAAATTAGGTTTACAATCCAATTGGACCTTTGGATAAACACAAAAACCGCAAAGGCAATCAGTCCAAAATATACCGGAATAATCAAGAATCCTGCACCACGCAAACTATTGGCAAGAAACCCATTCAACACAATCCAAAACAATAGCGGAACCACATAATGGTTCATCGTCACTTTTGGTTTGGAAGCTATTTGATAAAAGAAAAAACAAATCGAAAGACTTATCAATACAAAGGCCGCAATATAATCGTGCCCATTGTAGGTAAATCCATTGAGTAAATCATTGTATTGTGGATTTAGTAAAAGCAATCCTTTCCATCCGTAATAGGTGATCAATCCGGTAAAAATAAGAGAACCCAAAAACGGGAAAAACCCTTTCATAATATCGTTCAGTTTCAGCATTCTTTTGGCTTTGCCCAAAAACACCAATATGATCAACAAACCAGCCGCGATCATAGTCATTGGTACAACCCAATCGAAAGGATAACTGATAAACGTAAACGGAATAGTAAAGTAAACATCGTCTTCTGTGGAAGCAGTAGTATTTAAATCTGCATTCGAGAAATAATTCAGCAACGGCATCAAATAAGAACCTTGATGTTTCAAGGTGTTCTTGTCCAAATGCGCCACATCATCCTGTTGCGTGTGGTAATTGAAATGGTCGTCGATAAATGCAAAATTAAATCCTTGAATATCGCCTTGCTCTCTAAAAACAGTTAAGTCGGTATCATTCGGTAACATTTTGTAAATACTGTACATCAACGAATTTGAAACCGGATAAGTAGCGTCTGCTTTGGCAAATTCTTTAACCAAACCTGCATTTCCTTTGTTGGTTTCCATTAACATATAACTCGGTCCCGATGAACCGCGTGCCTCAAAATTCAATACCAATCCTACTTCTTTTGCCCATTGGTGTTGGGTAACAAAAAGTGCGGCACCATTCAATCCCAATTCCTCAGCATCAGTAAACAACACTATGATATCGTTTTGGTGTTTGGTTCTTGCATTCAAAAAGGCACGAACTCCCTCCAAAATCGTTGCCACACCGGATGCATCATCACTAGCTCCATGCGAAAAAGAATGTGGTGCACTGTCATAATGGGAAAGTAGTAGCAATGCTTTAGTGTTTTTGGTCCCTTCAATACGACACATTATGTTTTTGGATTTAACCAAATTCCCCCAATCACTTAATGTAAAACCTTCCTGAACCGTTGTTTCCAATCCCAGTTTTTGAAGCTCCTTAATGATATAATTGGCCACATCCTCGTGGTTTTTGGTTCCTACATAATGCGGTTGTTTTGCAATAACATTAATATGTTCCAAAGCTCTGCTGGTTGAAAACTCTGTAACTTTTTGGTCCTCATCAGGTGACCACGAAGGCATTAAAGAGGCAAATAAAAATCCCAAAAGCCCAAGGATAATGACAACAGTTATAATTGAGGAATAGTTTTTTTTCATTATTTGAGGGTTTAAATATCTTTTTTAACTAGCACATAATAATCATTTTCCAAAACCATATAGCCTTGGTCATACAGGAAATAGTAGGTATTCCCCGATTTGGTATTCAAAATATTGGTAAAAAAATCAAAATCAAAACCCTTGCTCATAAGCTTGGCTCGAGTTGTTGTGGTTTTTCCTTCGACATTCAGCTCCGACAAAATTCGGTAATTTTTACGCAATTTGTTATTGATATTGCGCATATAATTTGTGCTATCCTTATTTATTTTGTTGTTGTAGGCATTTCGGCAACCGTCACTACAGAATTTTTTGTCTTCGCGACCTACAATAGGTTCTCCACATTCAAGGCAGGTTTTCATGGTTCTATCTTTTTTATTTCATACAAATCGGTTCGTCTATCTTTTAAAATTCGCACACTACCATGTTCGTGTAATTCTTTGAGTAATCGAAGATCGACATCAACAATCAAAGTCATTTCAGTATTGGGAGTAGCTTCGGCTTTGATACCATTACTCGGAAACGCAAAATCCGAAGGCGTAAAAACCGCCGCTTGCGCATATTGAATGTCCATATTATTTACTTTCGGTAAATTCCCCACACAACCCGCAATGGCAACATAGCACTCGTTTTCAATTGCTCTAGCTTGGGCACAGTGCTTTACTCGGATGTAGGCGTTTTGAGTATCGGTCAAGAAGGGAACAAATAGAATATTCATTCCTTCATCGGCCATAATTCTCGAGACTTCCGGAAATTCTACATCATAACAAATCATAATTCCAATTTTCCCACAATCGGTATCAAAAGTCTTAATTTCCGATCCGCCTTTCATCCCCCAATGTTGCTTTTCATTTGGCGTTATGTGAATTTTGGTATACATCTCCGAAGTTCCGTCTCTTTTGCACAGAAACCCCACATTGTATAAATTTCCATTTTCCAGATACGGCATACTACCCGAAATGATATTGATATTATATGAAATGGCCAATTCCTGAAACCGTTTCCGAATAGGCTCAGAGTGTTTGGCTAGTTCCCGAATCGCTTCGGCTTCGGTCAAATGATTATAATCGGCCATTAAAGGCGCAATGAACAATTCGGGGAAAACCGCAAAATCGCAAGTATAGCCCGAAACCACATCGATAAAAAATTCCGACTGTTCAAATAAGGCTTCAAGATTACCTAATGATCGCATTTGCCATTGAATTAATCCTAGCCGAATAACATTTTTTTCAGTGTTTATTAATCTTGGACTTTCGTCAAAATAGATATTGTTCCATTCTAACAAAACGGCGAATTCTTTGGAATCTTCATCACCCGCCAAATAGTTCTTAATGATTCTGAGTACGTGAAAGTCATTACTCAGCTGAAACGAAAGCACAGGGTCGTGCAATTGTTTGCTTTTTACTTTTTCAATGTATTTCTTGGGAGTCATTTTGTCGGAATACTGACCGTAACTCGGAATGCGCCCCGCAAAAACAATTGACTTGAGGTTCAATTTTTCGCACAATTCTTTTCGGGCATCATACAACCGCCTACCCAAACGCAACCCACGATAACTGGGATGAATAAAAACATCGATTCCATATAATATTTCCCCATTTGGATTGTGCGTCGAAAAAGAATAATCACCTATTATTTGCAAGTAATTATGCTTTTTGTCAACCAGCCTTTCTTCTACGATTAACGATAGGGCAGAGCCAACCACTTTTCCATCGACGAGAATAACCAATTGTCCCTCGGGGAAAATACCTAATAATGTCTCAATATCATTAGCACGCCAATAGGAATCCGCCATTTCGGGATACGATTCCACCATCGAGTTTTTGAGTTGTTTGTAATCCTCAAAAGCTAAATTCCGTAATTCTACTTTCTTTATTTTAGCCTGCATAATAATGGGAGAATTTTATGTGAATAATTGGTTTAAAGGAACATCATTTTTATCTTTTTTGAGCTAATGATTTCGTTTGTTTGTGAATATGGGTTCCTGCTATCCGTTACAATCTTTTTATTTTTAAAGAAAAAATAAAAAGGATTACCACTTCTATCAGGGCTAATTAGGATTTATGGTTTTGTGTTTGTTTGTGATCAACACTTTTAAAATTGGCCACAGATGACACGGATTAAACAGATTGTCACAGATTTTTTAATTTCAAACTATCAAAAGATAAATCTTAATATGCGCACTAATTTTTATCCGTGTAGAGTCCGTTTAATCTGTGTCATCCGTGGCTAAATCGCAAGCGTACTTTATCTGTTACCGATTGGCTTTATCCAAATATACTCAAAAAAATCCATTTACAAACGGTTACAAATAATTACAACCGAAAGTAAGTAGTTAGTAACCGAATAATTTTTGGTAGTCATCGCATCTTTGCCAAGTCGAAATGAAACAAGCAATGTCTATTTTGATAAAACAATCATATACACACTAACATTTAAATTTTACACGCCATGAAAAACAGAGTACAATTAATCGGAAACGCAGGTAATGATCCAATAATAAAAACTTTGGACGGAGGAAGAAAAGTCGCCAATTTGACCATAGCCACCAACGACAGTTACAAAAACGATAAAGGAGAACGAATAGACCAAACCGAATGGCACACCGTTGTGGCCTGGGGGAAAACAGCCGAGATTATGGAGAAATTCGTAACCAAAGGCAAACAAATTGCCATAGACGGTAAACTAACACACAGAAGCTACGAAGACAAGAACGGAGAAAAACGATATATGACCGAAG
>DATEOV010000196.1:0-2051 GCA_035273645.1 Flavobacterium sp.
AAAAAATAAAGAGTATAAAAAATAAATATAAGCCGTTAGAAAAAATAAATTATAAAATTACGATATCATGAAAACTATATCATACATCCGAAATACAGTAGAATTGTTCAAAAGGACAATTTTAAGAACTATAAGCGTAGAGCCATTTAATCCAAAAAAAGAATTAAATCACCCAAGGTTTGAAGTGGATGAGAATTTCGATTTGAAAGAGAGAAAAGGTAATAATTCACTATTATTCCACATGTACTCTAAAGAGAATGAAACTCTTTTTATTTGAAGCATAAAACAGGTACCTCGGGAAATGTTCAGGTTAAATTATTTGCCAAGAATTTCACGGATAAAACGCGGCATATTCTTTTTAGAATAAAGAGATGTGCGTGAGAATAAGTGAATTTTTTGGCAAATTCTTTTTTAATGAGGAATGGCTGTTTCCAAGAAGAGTTGAATAATTATTTGGTCGTTTCATAAAATTGTAGTTAATTTGCACCTTTAAGTTCAGAAACGTATTGAAATGTTATAAAGAAAGGACGAGGGATTAGACCCGATGAAGCCTTAGCAACCCTTCGATTTATCGAAGAAGGTGCTGCATTCTACCACGCCAAACGTGGAAAGATAACACAAAAAAAATCATCTAGTTTTTTTTCAACTTTCTTTATAATATTTCCAGGTACAAATCAAAAAAATAATAAAGATTTGAAATTGGAAAATAAACCAACTACAATTACTATACAAAATTTTACTACCGAGAGTGGTGCATTTTATGCTTCAATCAATTTAAGTTATCAGCTTTTTGGTCCGGCATTACATACGGCTCCTATAATTTTAGTAAATCATGCATTAACTGGAAATTCTCAAGTGGTAGGTTTAAAAGGATGGTGGAATGTGCTTATTGGAGAAAACAGAACGATAGACACCAATCAATACACCATACTTGCTTTTAATGTTCCTGGTAATGGTTTTGACGATACCATCATCGAAAATTATTTGGATTTTACTGCTAGAGATGTGGCGAAACTTTTTATAGAAGGGATTAAAGCGCTTCAGATTAATCAGTTGTTCGCAATTATTGGCGGATCTGTAGGTGGAGGAATTGCTTGGGAAATTGCTGCATTGGAACCAAAAATTACAAAGCATTTAATTCCTATTGCAACCGACTGGAAATCGACGGATTGGCTTATTGCCAATTGTTTTCTGCAGGAACAAATTTTGAATAATTCGGCTAAGCCAATTGAAGATGCCCGCATTCACGCAATGTTGTGTTATCGAACGCCGGAGTCTTTTAAGGCAAAATTTGACCGAACAATCAATGAGGAATTAGCCCTTTTTAATATCGAAAGCTGGCTGAATCATCATGGTAACAAACTGCAAAAACGCTTTCAGCTTTCGGCATACAAATTGATGAACCAATTGCTGAAAACCATAGATATTTCTAGAAACAGGGAATCTTTTCTTGCAGTGGCATCACAAATAGAAGCAGATATTCATATTATCGGGATTAATTCGGATTTGTTTTTTACGGTAAATGAAAATAAAGAAACATACGAAACATTAAAAAAGCACAAAGACAATGTAACGTTTCAAGAAATTGATTCCATTCACGGACACGATGCTTTTTTAATTGAATATAAACAACTGGACAATTTGCTTAAAGGAGTTTTTAAGCTTGAAAAAAATATATCGAAATGAAAATATTGAAATTTGGAGGAAAGTCTTTGTCAAACGGGGACGGAATTAATAAAGTTGTGGCAATTATTGCTGACAAAGTAAATAATGGTGAACAGATTGCAGTTGTGGTTTCGGCGCGCGGAAATGCCACGGACGAACTAGAAGATATATTGGCTTTGGCTTCGAAAAATGGAAATTATAAACCGCTTTTTGAGGATTTTAAAAGCTACCAGCAAGATGTTTATGACGATGTGGATTTATCTGTAGAGTTCAATAAACTGGAGAAACTTTTTGAGGGTGTTAGCCTGATTGGGGATTACAGTGTGAAAATTAAAGACGAAGTGCTATCTAAAGGAGAATTGATTTCGGCTAAATTACTTACTGCT
>DATEOV010000197.1:0-2127 GCA_035273645.1 Flavobacterium sp.
TTTGTTGCCATATTCATGGTGGTATGTATAGCACATATTCCGAATTTTATCAATCAAAAGACCTTTAATGGCTCCTTTGTTACTGGTTATTGGTGGCAGTTTAGTTTAGATGGGGTGTTTGGCGTACAGTTCTTTTTTATCATCAGCGGTTTCGTGCTGGGACATCATTTTGCAAAAAAGTATATTCATAACAATCAGAAGGCTGATTTAAAAAACTATTACCTGCGCAGGCTGACAAGGATGGAGCCGCCATATTTATTGGCGCTAATAATTTTCTTTATTGCACTTGTCTTTATAATAAAGAAATATGAGTTCTCTGAATTATTCCCTCATTTTATAGCATCCTTTTTCTATGTCCATAATGAAACTTTTCATCAGAATTCTTATGTGATGCCGGTTGCCTGGACGCTTGAGATCGAAATACAGTTTTATATACTTGCTCCATTGTTAGCATTGATATATCGTTTAAAAAACAAAGAACTGCGATGGGGTATTTTTCTTTTTTTAATTTTAGCAAATACATATTACTGGTTTAATGTATGGCATGGCATGCACGTATTTAAATACCTTCATTATTTTTTATGTGGTATGCTCATCGCCGACCTGTATGTGGAGAAAATAAAATTTCCAGGACCATCTTGGGCAGGGTTTTTAATCGGGGTCGCCAGCCTTATTTTACTTCCTTTCATAATAGGATTGTATTCCACAAGCGGTTATATTATAAAAAACCTATTGATGGTATTAATATTTTATACAACGCTGACAAACAAGGGGCTGATTAAAATTTTTTCTTTTGCACCCATAGCAATTATTGGAGGCATGTGTTATAGTATTTATCTCATTCATGAACAGGTTATTTCAGCGACAGGACGATTATTAAAATTTATAGAGATTAAAAGTCCAACCATTTCTTTTATTCTATCCTATCTATTGCTTTTGCTTATGGTGGTAATCACCTCTGCTTTGTATTATAAACTTGTAGAACAACCCTGCATGAAAAGAAACTGGTGGCGAAATTTGGTTTTGCGAAAATAGTATCATCTACTTCACAATTTTTTTGGGAGCATTTTAAATTGAAATCCAGTGGATTCGGGAAAATTTCTGGGCATGATTAATTAAACGTTTGTTTAAATCAAACATTTGTTTAATTTTGGCCTTGAATTTAAAAAGCCATTATGGAATACAACGATAAACAAGTTCAAATTATGGAGACAGCAGAAATACTTTTTGCTGAAAAAGGATTCAATGGCACTTCCGTTCGTGATATAGCGGAGAAAGCCAATGTGAATCTTGCCATGATCTCTTATTATTTCGGTTCTAAGGATAAGCTACTGGAAGCTTTATTCGGTTATCGTGGAGAACATTTTAAGTTGAAACTGGAAACTATAATAGAGGACAAAGAGCTTGGCTCATTGGAGAAAATGAATATCCTAATCGATCATTACATTGATAAGATGATGCAGCAACAGTGTTTTTCCCGAATCATGGTAAGGGAGCAGGTGTTGAATCATACAGGGATTACAGCAGAACTTATTTTCCAGATGAAGAAAAGAAACCAGGAGTTGATCTCAAAACTGATACACCAGGGACAGAAAAAAGGGGAGTTTAAAAAAAATATTGATATACCGCTGATGATGGCAACGTTGATCGGTACTGCCAATAACCTTGTGGCTACTCAATTTTATTACCGGGAGCTCAATGATCTTCAATCCCTGAGTGAAGAAGAATTTCAAAAGCACTTAAAAAAGAAACTAAGTCAACATTTAAAAAAATTATTTAAAGCAATACTTACCAATGAAGAATAAACTAAAATCATTGCTGATCATCTTTTCTTTGTTTTCATTACAAATGGCAGCACAGGAAAAAAAGACACTAAGTCTTAATGAAGCGATCGACCTGGGCCTTCAAAACAGCAAACTATTAAAAATTAACCAGGCAAAAATTGAAGAGGCAACGGCTGCTACAAAAGAAGCAGTTGAAAAAAGACTGCCAGATGCTAAAGCATCCGCTTCTTATTTGCGGGTGAATGCTGTAAACGTCGAGCTTAAAACAAAAAGTAATAGCGGCGGTGGCGGTACTACACCTCCGGTTGAACAACCGAAAGTGTCACAGGCATTATATGGGTTA
>DATEOV010000198.1:0-2196 GCA_035273645.1 Flavobacterium sp.
TTTACATAACTGCCATTCTAATCTATGCTATAGTAGTAGGAATTGCTGACCAGTACGGTTTTCTGTCAAAAATAGAAATACCAATTGCTATGAGTGCCATAATCGGAACTGCATTATCATTATTACTGGCTTTTAGAACAGCCCAAGCTTATGAAAGATGGTGGGAAGCAAGAATAATTTGGGGTGCAATAGTAAACGATTCAAGAACTTTAATACGTCAAGTAAAACAATTTTTACCAGAAAGACACTAAAATTGTGCAGGATTTTGCGTACCGTCAAATAATTTGGTGTTATGTTTTAGGAGAATCGTTGCGAAAATTATCGTATTCAAAAAAAGTATACGACTATGTTAAAGAACATAAATTATCAAAAAACAACATCCCAAATGCAATAATTAATCAACATAGTGAAGCACTATCTAAACTAGAAATTAGCGATTTCAAGCAAATACAGATTGACAGTACTTTAAGTCGCTTGTGCGACTCTATGGGAAAATGCGAACGTATTAAAAACACCGTTTTTCCAAAATCATACAGCTTATTGGTACACTTTTTTATTTATGTTTTTGCCACGCTTTTACCATTTGGATTAGATGATAAATATGTTTTAGTAGAAATATTTTTAACAGCTTTGATACCTATAATATTTATAGCCATAGAACGAACGGCAATTATATTACAGGATCCGTTCGAAAATGTAACAACCGACATTCCAATGACAAGTCTTGCAATAACAATAGAAATAAATATTAAAGAATTGATAGGCGATACAGATTTACCAATTGTAGAAAAGCCAAAATCGTTTTATATAATGTAATATATAAATTATGGATATAAATGCAGAATTAATTATTGTTTCCAAACTGATTGTCTCCTTTTTATTAGGAGGATTTATTGGTTTAGATAGAGAAAAACACGGTCAAGATGCAGGAATAAGAACGTATGCAGCCGTATGTATTGGCGCAACTTTGTTTACAGCTATTACAGCCCATTTGGTAAATAACCCAGCGGATACTTCAAGAGTAATTGCAAATATTGTAACAGGCGTTGGTTTTCTAGGTGCTGGAATTATTTATCGCAATTCTACTGCAGGAACATCACACGGATTAACAACAGCAGCAACCGTATGGTGTACATCAGCAGTTGGTGTTGCGGTAGGATTAGATATGTTTATTATAGCTATAATAGGTGCTTGCGCATTGTATTTTCTGCTTTCATTACACCATCAAAAATGGTATATAAAATGGAAGCAAAATATGATAATAAAACACGGTAAGGAAAACGAAAATGATTAAATAAAATATTCTTAATTAATTTAAAATGATTAAAAAATGAAAAATACAGATCCAAAACACAAGCACACTTATGATGCTCAAGGTAAAATGACTTGCTGTTCACAAGAAGAAAAAATAAATAAAATGGCAGATAAGCAGGTAAAAAAGAAAACTAAAAAAGAAAGCTGTTGTAGCAACGAACACGATGATACAAAGGCTAAAAAAATAGTAAAGGACCAGCACAATCACGATGAGCATTCGGATGATGACGGACACGACCATTCAGGCGGTAATCAAACGACGTTTCAAATGTTCTTGCCAGCAGTTATAAGTTTTGTGCTATTACTCATTGCTATTGGTTTTGATAATTATTTTCCACAAACTTGGTTCACTGGCTGGGTGCGTATTTCTTGGTATGTAGTAGCTTATGCTCCTGTGGGTTTTCCGGTAATAAAAGAAGCTTTTGAAAGCATACGTAAAGGCGAAATCTTTTCAGAATTCCTATTAATGAGTATTGCTACAATCGGAGCATTCGCTATTTCCGAATATCCTGAAGGAGTTGCTGTAATGCTGTTTTATGCTGTTGGTGAAGTATTTCAAACATTGGCAGTACAAAGGGCAAAAAGAAACATAAAATTGTTACTGGATCAAAGACCTGATACAGCAACGGTAATCAAAGATGGAAATACTATTGATAAAAAAGCATCAGAAATTACTATCGGCGAGATCATTCAATTAAAACCTGGAGAGAAATTAGCTCTGGACGGAAAATTGCTTTCAGACAATGCCTCTTTAAATACAGCAGCTCTAACTGGTGAAAGCAAACCAGACACTAAGCAAAAAGGAGAAACCGTTCTTGCGGGAATGATTAACCTGAATACTGTTGTTCAAGTAGAAGTAACAACGGCTTATACCGATAGCAA
>DATEOV010000199.1:0-8930 GCA_035273645.1 Flavobacterium sp.
CCGCAAAAAATTTAGTGTAATAAAAAATATAAAAAGAAGCAGACAAAAACAAAAATCCAATACCAAATTTAATTAAAGTATTAGGCTCAATTTTCTTTTTTGCCAACCAAAGCCAAAGTAATCCAACCAAAGGGCTAAAAATAACAACAAATAAAGTGTTAGAACTGTTATTAACCGCATTTGGATCAACAGTGAATCCAAGCAAATCATAACTTAAATTGTCTTTAGCAAACAATGACAATGAACCTCCACTTTGCTCATAGATTGCATTAAATACTAAGTAAAAGAAAATAAATGTAAATGCGGCAATCATCTTTTTTTGCAATTTTACATCTCCTAATTTTATAACTTCATAAATAAAATAAACAACAGCAACTATACCAATTGTGTACATGAAATAATCTGTAAAATCAGTATTTTTCACCATTATAAAAATAAATGGAATACTTAATATTGACCCTAAATAAACGGCTATTTCTCTAATTTTTCTTTTACTTGGTTCCAAATGCAATAATGGAGAATCACCAATTGGCCCAAGATGTTTTTTAGTAAACAAAAAAGTAAGTAATCCAAACATCATGACAATAGCGGCTGAAAGAAAGCACAATTGCCAAGAATAATATTTCCCTAAATAAATACACAAAATCCCACCAAAAAAACCACCAATATTAATTCCTGCATAAAACATTCCATAACCTGCATCTCTTCTATGATCGCTTTCATGGTAAAGCTCTCCAACCATTGAGGAAATATTAGGCTTAAAAAAACCAGTTCCGATTATAGAAAATGCTAAGCCATAATAGAACAAATCTTGAGGAGCAAAAGCAATTAGCAAATTCCCTAAAATCATAACGATTCCACCAAAAAATAATGATTTCTTAAAACCTAAAACTTTATCTGCGAATATCCCCCCAATAAAAGTAAAAGCATACACAAATGCCTGTATAGCCCCATATTGCAAATTAGCAGCCTCATCTTTTAATAAAAGTTGGTCTACCATAAAAAAGGTTAAAACCCCACGCATTCCATAGAAACAAAAACGCTCCCACATTTCAACAGTAAACAAATACCATAATTGCTTAGGATACTTACCTTCAAAATTTTGTATTTCCTCTAGACTTAAATTTTGTTCCATTTTTTTTATAATTCAATTAATTAATTCCTTTTTCTTTCATCACTGCATTCAACCTTTTCAAAATCAACAATCCTAAAGCTGTTGCAAAAAACAACAATAAAGCATTTACGATGAAAAAATTAGCTTTGTTTTCATAATCGTACCACATACTTGCCAAAACTCCAGAAAGTTTATTTCCGATAGAAATCGACAAAAAGAAACCTCCCATCATCAAAGCCGTCAAACGGGGAGGACTCAATTTGGACACTATGGAAAGTCCCATCGGAGACAAACACAATTCGCCAATAGTAATAACACCATATGTCCCCACTAACCACCAAGGCGAAACTTTTACTGCACCATTACTTCCATAATAAACCGCAAGCACCATAACCAAACATGACAATGAAGAGATGAATAAACCTAAAACTATTTTAGATGGCGTACTCGGTTCTTTTCCTTTTTTTCGCATAAAGGCAAAAAATCCAACCACAAAAGGCGTTAAAATAATGATCCATCCCGGATTAATGGACTGAAACAATTCTGTATTAATCAAAAATACTTTTTTATCTGGATTACCTTCAAGCTCGGCTCTCTGTTTATCTGAAACATTGGTAAAATAAACATCCTTCCCTTGTACTTTTACAGGCTCATTATTGTCATCTTTCACGGCTTTAAACTGCTCATCGTATTTTTGGACTTCTTTAGTGGCAAAATCTTTCTCCTCGACTAAATAGATAGAAGCCAGGGTTTTTTCAGTAGTTCCGGTAACTTGTCTGTCCGTATAATAATTTGCCCAACGTGTCAATGCCGTTCCGTTTTGTTTGAAAACAGCCCAAAACAACATTCCCACAGCAAAAATTGCAAGCAAAGCGCCAAGCGGTCGTTTGTCTTCCTTATTGGCTTTCATATACAAACTGATGTAGAAAATAATCACAGGTACACAAGCAAAAATAAAGGCATCCGTCGAATCACTTTTAAAAATATTTCCTGGAATTAACCACCCTATAGCTCCGCAAACTATAGCCGGAAAAAACACTACACCTAAAATTCGGCTTAAGGAAATATCACCTTCCTGTACAGGTTTCATCACATTGGCACTTTCCAAATGTTTACGCCCTATAGAGAAAATAATCAATCCCAGTAACATTCCGATTCCCGCCGTAAAGAAAGCGGCACCCCAACCGTATTGGTTACGCATAAAAGCGGCAATGATGTTACAGGCAAAAGCACCAAGATTAATTCCCATATAGAAAATATTATAGCCCGCATCTTTGTTTGCTTTATACTCTTCGGTCGAATATAAATTTCCGACCAATGTAGAAATACTTGGTTTAAAGAATCCGTTACCAATGATAATAAGCGCCATGGAAACATAAAACATAGTCACATCATGAAAGCCCAATCCGATGTAACCCATCGCCATTAAAAAACCACCCAAATAGATGGCTTTGAAATATCCTAAAAATCGATCAGCCAAATATCCTCCCAAGAAAGGCGTTAAATATGTTAAGGCAATATAAGTTCCAAAAATATCATCGGCATTCTTGTCCGAAAAAGCCAATCCGCCTGTAGCCGCAGGATCAATCATATAAAGGACAAAAATTCCAATAATGAGATAATAACCAAAACGTTCCCACATTTCTGTAAAAAACAGGAAGGCTAATCCTTTAGGGTGTTTGTTGTTCATAGGAGTAATTCTTAATTGTTTTGCAAATAAATTTTCCAATAACGACTATCGAAACATGTATAAATTTTAAACTAAAATACCTACTTGAGAACCAAGTAGGTATTTTTGAATTTTTCATATAAACTATCTAATGCCGTGCATCATTTTTTTCAAAAAGGGAGTTAATGCAAATAAAACAACAGCAGCAATACCTGTCAAGATCACAAATACCATAAAGAATTCAAATAAATTATGAATTTCAAAACCTGCAAAAATTGGGTTGTGGTCCATAATTTGATTGGTATCTAATAATTGAACTTGTTCTGGAGTAAGAGTTACTTTTTTATCTAATACTGCCTGCAAATCAATTCCAAGTTCTTTTGCTTTATTGAATTTATCACCTGTAGCGGGTAATATAGAACCCAAAGTTCCCGCTAGTGCATAACCAGATGCATTTGACAAGAAAAACACTCCATATAATAAAGATGAAAAACGTTTTGGAGATAATTTCCCAACTAATGATAAGCCAATTGGAGACAAACATAACTCCGCACAGGTATTTAATAAATACAATAGAATTAACCATTTAATGGCTAACAATCCTGAAGTCCCAAGATCTTTTACTTGAGTAGCAATCATGAAGAAACTCACTGCGATTAACAATAATCCTAAAGCCAATTTCACAGGAGAAATAGGTTCTTTGTCATTTGCTCTTAATTTATCCCATAACATACTGAACGGAACAGCTAAAGCCACAACGAATAATCCATTGAAAATTTGCACCATAGAAGCTGGCATTGGCCATCCAAAAAAGTTTCTATCAGTTTGGTTATCGGCAATAAACGTTAATGATGAACCCGCTTGTTCAAAAGCAGCCCAAAAGAATATAATAAAGAATGAAATGATATAAATTACGATAATTCGATCTCTTTCAATTTTTGTCAAAGAGCTGTCCGATAAAATCAACCCGGCCAAAGTGATACCACTTGCATAAATAATTGGATAAATAATCGTTTTTACAACATTCGTACCATCTACCGAAAAATGGAACAATAAAAACATTCCAATAAAAGCAATTACTGATACTACTAGAGCTTTAGGAGAAAAAACAGCACTTTGAGCTTCTCCTTCTTCATAATCTGAAGATTCATTTTTAGAAGGTAACCCTCCTAATGGTTTTCCTTCCGGAGTAACCACATATTTATTTTTTAGTAAATAAAACACCAAAGTTCCAATAAGCATTGCGATTGCTGCTGCAAGGAATCCCCACTTGAAAGCATGAATATCTCTTATTCCTCCTGCGCTTTTCACATCCCCAACTAATGGGCAAATAAATTGACCTAAGAATGCCCCTAAGTTGATTCCCATATAGAAAATAGTAAAAGCGGTATCCAATTTAGTTTTTTCCTGTTTTGGGTACAAACTTCCCACCATACTTGAAATATTCGGTTTAAAAAAACCATTCCCGAAAATGATAATCCCTAATCCAGAGTACATTATGGTGGTAGCCAAACCTATATTTTCTCCAAAAACACTGGCACTGGTAAATAACAATAATTGCCCAATTGCCATCATCAATCCACCGAGCATAATACAATTTCTATTTCCAAAAAAACGATCAGAAATAAAACCTCCAAGCATCGGAGTTAAATAACAAAGTCCTAGAAAACCTCCATAAATTAAAGAAGCATCTTCTTCTTTCATCATTAAGGAATTTACAAGAAAAAGAACCAATAAAGTTCGCATTCCATAGAAGTTGAAACGTTCCCACATTTCGGTTCCGAATAACACCCAAAGTCCTTTTGGATGTGCTGTTTTCGATTGAGTTTCTGTCATTTTTTTAATTTTGGTTTGATTTGGTATTTGTGATTTGGGTTATAGATTCTCTATGATAAAATTAGTCATTTTGTTATACAACTGAATTCTGGTTTTTCCACCGTAAATTCCGTGGTTTTTATCTGGATATATCTGAGAATCAAATTGTTTATTGGCTTGAATCAAAGCTTCAATCATTTGCATAGAATTCTGCAGATGCACATTATCATCTGCGGACCCGTGAATCAAAAGAAACTTCCCTTTTAATTTATCCACATGATTAATAGGTGAATTATTATCATATCCACTTGCATTCTCCTGTGGAGTTTGCATGTATCTTTCTGTGTAAACACTGTCATAAAAACGCCAGTTGGTTACTGGTGCTACTGCAATTGCCATTTTGAAAACATCCGCTCCTTGAAAAATACAGTTCGATGCCATAAAACCTCCATAAGACCATCCAAAAATACCAATTCTTGAAGCATCCACATAAGGATAAGATCCGATTACTTTTGCAGCATCGATTTGATCTTCAACTTCATATTTCCCTAATTGCAATTGTGTTACTTTCTTAAAATCGGCTCCTTTAAAACCAGTTCCTCTTCCATCAACACAAGCTACGATGTATCCTTGCTGCGCTAACATCATAAACCAATAATCATTAGTATTTGACCATTGATTTGCTACTTGTTGTGAACCAGGCCCTGAGTATTGGAACATAAAAACAGGATACTTTTTGTTAGGATCAAAATCTTTTGGTTTAATCATCCAAGCATTAAGCTCGTTTCCTTTGGCTGTTTTTAAAACAAAAAACTCTTTAGATGGCAAATTATAACCTCCTAATTTTGTTGCAAGAGTCTGATTGTTTTCGATAACCTGAATTTCTTTCCCTGTTTTTGACTCGTTTAAAGTATAAGCTGTAGGCTGAGAAGCGCTTGAGAAAGTATTAATGAAGAATTGGAAATTTGGACTAAAAGTAGCTGCATTTGTTCCAGTATTTTTAGATAAATGCACTTTGTTTTTTCCGTCTAATCCTATGCGATATACATCTCGGTTGATAGAACCATTTTCTGTAGATTGATAGAAAATAGTTTTTGCTTTTTCGTCGAAACCGTAGTACGAAGTAATCTCCCAGTTTCCTTTAGTAACTTGATTTTTTAGTTTTCCAGTTTTGTCATATAAATAAATATGATTGAAACCGTCTTTTTCACTTGTCCAGATAAAGCTGTTATCATTTAAAAATGTCAAATTATCTGTAACATCAACATAAGCTTTGTCTTTTTCATTCAAGACAACTTTTGCAGTAGCTGCTGTTCCGTCTACAAATAACAAATCCAAATTATCCTGATGACGATTTAAAACTTGTGCAGAAAGCACATTGCTATCTTTTGTCCATTGTAATCTCGCAATATAAAAGTCATTATAATTTCCTAATTCAACTTTCTTGGTAACATTACTTGTTCCATCAAATATATGTAATGAAACTACTGAGTTTTTTTCTCCTGCTTTAGGATATTTGAAAGTATCAACTGTTGGGTATAAGCTTTTTTGAAAAATAGACATTGAAAATTCTGGCACTGAACTTTCATCGAAACGAATATATGCTAATTTTTTACTGTCTGCACTCCAATCAAAAGCACGAACAAAAGCAAATTCTTCTTCATAAACCCAATCCGTAATTCCATTAATTACAGCATTCTTTTTTCCATCAGTGGTAACTGCTCTTGACTTTTTTGAAGCTAAATCATAAACATATAAATTGTTTTCTTTTGCATAAGCGATTTTAGTCCCATCAGGAGAAAAAGTAGGCTCTTGAACCTGGAAATCAAAAAGTTTTGTTAGGGTTTTAGCTGCTATATCATATAAAAAATAATCTGCTGTAAAAGAGTGACGGAAAATTTTATTCGTATGACAAGCAATTAGAATCTTTTTTTCAGAATCATCAAAAGTATAACTGTCAATCCCGTCTGCTAGTTCTTTAAAATTTTTAGTATCAATTAGGTTTGACACTTTTTTTAATGTTGCAAAATCATAAAGGTCGATTTGCATACTTTTAGTTGCTCTGTCAGAATTCAATACGGTGTATTGATTGGTATTTTTCATTGATTGCAATTCATCCATCCCTTTGGCACGAAAAGTACCTGTAAAAATTTCATCAACGGTAATTTTTTGTTGTCCAAATACAGTAACACACAAAAAGAAAAGTAAAGCAGTAATCTTATTCGAATTCATATTTAGGTAAATTTGTTTTCTCTTTTAAATATGTAATTTACATGTCATAATTAGTATTTGCACTAATTTAATGTCATATTCATTACACAATATGGATTAATTTATAAAAGCGACAATTTTAGTGAAAATTTTATAAATAAAACACTTTTGCCTTGTTAAATGTTATAAAAAGGTATTTTTAACAATTCTTATGAATATTTTTTCATTATCAAAACAAAACACAATCATTCTTCACGTTAATTTTGTAGTATTTAAAATTATACGGGAAAAACAAAACTTCCTGCTATCTCTCACCCATTCCTTTTTGCTTCCCAAAAAACCAATTCTCCTAAATGAATTAATCAAAATACAAATTCATTTTGAAAAAAGCAATAAAATGGAATGTGTATCTTTGCAACCATAAAGCCATAATTTATAACTATGAACAACGCTGTTGCTGGATTTTCTAAATTATCCAAAGAAGAAAAAATAAACTGGATTGCAAATCACTATTTTTCAACTCCAAGTGAAGCCATAGCACTACTTAAAAACTACTGGAATTCTGACGAAAAAATTCAAAAACTACACGATGAATTCATAGAAAATACAATTTCTAATTTTTACATTCCTTTGGGTGTTGCCCCTAATTTTCTGATCAATGGAAAATACAGCACGATCCCAATGGCTATAGAAGAAAGCTCTGTAGTTGCGGCTGCTTCCAAAGCAGCAAAATTTTGGTCCACTCGTGGTGGATTCAAAGCAACCGTAATTAGTACTGAGAAAATTGGTCAGGTTCATTTCATTTACAAAGGGGATGAATCCAAACTAACGTTATTCTTTGCTCAATTAAAATCTAAATTGTTTGCCACAACCGAAAGCATTACAAAAAATATGCAAAAACGTGGTGGAGGTATTTTAGATATTATTCTAAAAAACAAAACCAGTTTATTGCCAAATTACCATCAGCTACATGCTACTTTTGAAACCAAAGACAGCATGGGAGCCAACTTCATCAACTCTTGTTTGGAACAATTTGCCAAAACATTAAAAGAAGAAGCACTAACTTTTGAGATGTTTACAGAAGAAGAAAAGAACATACAAATAGTCATGAGCATTCTTTCCAACTATGTTCCTGATTGCATAGTTCGTGCTGAAGTTTCCTGCCCAATTGAAGATTTAGCAGAAAAACACATTGAATATCCTCATGAATTTGCAGCCAAATTTATTCAAGCCGTTCAAATTGCAGAAGTAGAACCATACCGTGCCGTAACTCACAATAAAGGAATCATGAACGGAATTGACGCTGTTGTTCTCGCAACTGGGAACGACTTTAGAGCTGTAGAAGCAGGGATTCATGCCTACGCCTCTCGAAAAGGTCATTATTCTAGTTTGTCGCATGCCAAAATAGAAAATGGAATTTTTAGTTTTTGGCTGGAAATACCTTTGGCTTTGGGCACTGTTGGCGGATTAACATCACTTCATCCTTTAGTAAAGTTATCTTTAGAAATGCTTGAAAAGCCTTCAGCCAAAGAATTAATGCAAATTGTTGCAGTAGCAGGATTGGCACAAAACTTTGCTGCATTGCGCTCATTGACTACAACAGGAATTCAGGATGGACATATGAAAATGCATTTAAACAATATCCTAAATCAGTTTGAAGCAAATGAAGACGAACGTATTTTGATAAAAAAGCACTTCAAGCATCATATTGTTTCCCATAGTGCAGTAGTTGATTATATTGAAGATTTAAGGAAATAATTTATCATTAAGCTTTGTCAAAATTCAAAAACTTCAATAGAGCTATTTGAGTTAATAAAATAATGAAAAAAACATTTTACAGCAACGGAAAACTTTTGATAACAGGAGAATATTTGGTTCTTGATGGTGCAAAAGCATTGGCCTTACCTACTAAATTTGGACAAAACTTGATTGCGGAGGAAAGCGGCAACCAAGAAATAAAATGGAAAAGTTTCGATGCTGACGGAAGTGTTTGGTTTGAAGATACTATTCCGTTTTCGGCAATTATTTCCGAGACTCCTTTTGAAAAAGAATCTGTAAAAAATACTCTAATTACCATTTTACGATCCGCCTATCAATTGAATCCGAATCCAATTTTAAATT
>DATEOV010000200.1:0-6056 GCA_035273645.1 Flavobacterium sp.
GCTGGTTTTACTATTGAAGCAGTAATGCGCAGAGATCCAGAAAAAGTGGAAGATTATGCCAAAAGACACGGTATTCCAAAATTTTACACAGATGCCGATGCCTTAATAAATGACCCCGAAATTGATGCTGTCTATATTGCAACACCACCTGACACCCATAAATATTATGGATTAAAAGTCGCCGAAGCTGGAAAACCATGCTGCATTGAAAAACCATTGGCTCCAACCTATCAAGACTGCTTAGCCATTGCAGAAGCCTTTGAAGAAAAAAACATTCCTGTATTTGTTGCTTATTACAGACGGACACTTCCAAGATTTGAACAAATAAAAAAATGGATTGATTTGAAAACGATTGGGGACATCAGGCATATCAGATGGCATTTAAGCAAGCCTACAACCAATCAAGACCTTTCTGGCGAATACAATTGGAGAACCGACATGAAAATCGCAACAGGAGGCTATTTTGACGATTTAGCTAGCCACGGATTGGATTTGTTCATTCATTATTTTGGACCAATAAAAGAGGTTTCAGGAGTAAGTCTTAATCAACAAGGATTATACACTTCAAAAGATGCGGCCTCTGCCTACTGGCTTCACGAATCTGGCGTTACAGGTAGTGGCAGTTGGAATTTTGGAACCTTCGAGCGTGAAGATGTGGTTGAGATATACGGTAGTAAAGGTAAAATCACTTTCTCCGTTTTCGAAAATGTTCCATTAATCCTTAAAACGGAAGAAGGAGAAACTAAATACCAAATAGAACATCCAGAAAATATTCAGCTATATCATGTAGAACAAATGCGTGAGCATCTTTTAGGAAATCAAAAACATCCATCGAACGCATTCACGGCGGCACATACCAGCTGGGTTATGGATCAAATCATTGGAAACTAAAGTTCGTTTACAGTTTGATATAGGAGCAAGAGCATCAGGAATTTTTGATTATATGGTTCCCGCTGTCCGTTATAATCTTTTTATTTTTAAAGAAAAAATAAAAAGGATTTTCACTGCTATCGGGGCTAAAGATAAACATTTGGCTTTTTTGTCATTATTTACAATTATAATCGAGCTCCGATCATAAAATAAAAACAGCAGCAGTTAAAATTAACTGCTGCTGTTTTTATTTAAACAAATGATTAAAAATTACCAAGTCAAATCAATCTTTTGGCCTTTCTTCAAAGCAATATTTTTCTTTTTGTCTCCGCTAATAAGCGTTGTTTTTCCTCCAGTTTTAGATAAAACAGTAACTTTTTGAAGTGTTTTATTGTTCCATTCCATTGAAATTTCAAAACCTCCTCTGGCACAAATTCCTTTTACAGTTCCACTTTCCCAAGCATCAGGCAATGCAGGCAATAATCGGATTTCATTTTCATTGGACTGAACTAGCATTTCGGCAACGGCTGCGGCTCCTCCAAAATTTCCATCTATTTGAAACGGTGGATGCGCATCGAATAAATTTGGGTATGTCCCTCCTCCTCTTCTTGATTTCTCCGTTTTCTTTCCATCAGGATCTACGTAACGAAGCAATTCTCTGAACATTTTATAAGCGCGGTTTCCGTCCCAAAGTCTTGCCCAAAGATTAATGCGCCAGCCTTTTGACCAGCCCGTTGTTTCGTCTCCTTTTATTTCAAGTGTTTTTTTGGCCGCATTTGCTAATTCTGGTGTTTTCAATGGTGTAATGTGGTCACCAGGAAAAAGTCCAAACAATTGCGACTGATGACGGTGTCTAGGATCTTTATCATCCCAATCAAAATACCATTCCTGCACATTTCCTTTTTTGCCAATTTTATAAGGATATAATTTAGTTAAAGCCTCTTCAAGCTTTCCTCTAAAATCAGCATCAATATCTAAAACTTTCGATGCTTTTATTGTTTTATCAAAACATTCTCTGATCATCGCCAAATCAGCCGTTCCTCCATATAGAGTAGCTCCGACAAAACCATCAGGAGTGATGTATTGATTTTCGGGTGAAGTAGATGGTGAAGTGATTAAATTTCCATTTTTATCAACTACCAGCCAATCCAAACAGAATTCGGCTGCTCCTTTCATCAATGAGTAACCTTCATTTTTTAAGTAGTTTTTATCTTGAGTAAAAACATAATGTTCCCAAATATGCGTGCTTAGCCAAGCGCCAGCAATTGGCCAACAAGCCCACATCGGGTCTTCTTTACCAAACTGTCCAACGGGATTAGTCATTGCCCAAATATCTGAATTGTGTGCTGCCGCCCAACCTTTATCAACTCCATAAAAAGTCTTTGCCGTTACCTTACCTGTAACCGAAAGATTTTTTATGAAACTCAAAAGTGGCAAATGCATTTCGGAAAGATTGGTGTTTTCTGCCAGCCAATAATTCTCTTCCAGATTGATATTCATTGTGTAATTACTGCTCCAAGGCGCATTTAAGTGCGGATTCCAAAGCCCTTGCAGATTGGCTGGAACTCCCAAGGTTCTAGAACTGCTGATTAGCAAATAACGACCATATTGAAAATATAGAATCTCTAGATTTTTATCTTCGTTTCCGTCGGCATATCGCAATAAGCGTTCGTCAGTAGGTAAATCAGGAGCTGTTGTTTTTCCTAGATTCAAACTTACTCGGCTGTAAAATTTATGATAATCGGCAATGTGTACTTGTTTTAATTTATCAAATGATTTTGTAAAAGCTTTATTCAAATTGGTTGATGCTGTCGCTTTATCATTAATTCCTTCGGTGGCGGGATTTTTGTCAAAACCGTTGAAACTGGTGGCAACGGACACATAAATCAAGGCTTCTGTTCCGTCTTTTAAACCCAAACTATTGGCAGAACTTACAATTGATCCATCAGTGTTTTTGATTTTTATCAAATTGGTAAATCGTGTTCCTCTTTCTTTTTGCGCGAGAAAGAGAAGCGGAACTGAATATCCTGCGTTTTCATGAATCGGTGCAACACCAGTCATAGTAAGCAGATTGTTTTTTACTTCGGTATTTGAACTTAGCAGACTATTTGAATGGATATCAAAATTCAAAGCACCTTTTTTACTGCTCGTCAATTTGATAACCATAATTTGGTCTGGAGCCGAAACAAAATATTCGCGGGTATATTTTACGCCATCAATTTCATAACTAACTTTGGAAATAGCATTTGAAATATCCAATTCCCTATGATAATTGGAAGCTTTTCCAGTGTGGAAATTACTAATTTCCATCGTTCCTAGTGGTTGATAAGACTCGGAATTCTTGCCTTGAACTTTTTTATTCAATTCTTCTGCCAATTTATAGTCTTCGTTTTTTAATGCTTCGCGAATGGCTGGTATATTTTTATAAGCTTCCGGACTCATATTTGCATTTACCGGTTCTCCCGACCAAAGCGTAATATCATTCAGATAAATTTTATCGGAATTGACGCCTCCAAAAACAGTTGCACCCATTTTTCCATTTCCTAAAACTAGGCTTTCTTCAAAAAATTCTGCGGGTTGATTGTACCAGAGAACATTGGTGGATTGTGCTACTGCATTCCTGCAAAAGATGGAAAAGATGAAAACTAAAAGTAGTTTGTAAAAAGAATTTGACTGCATAATTATATATTTAATTATCTTTTTTTAACGCAATCTTGGTCGCGTGAGGGATAGAAGCAAGTTACCGAAGTAACGCGGATAGCTCGACCGCATTTACAAAAGGCGCGTAATATGCGGCTTGCTGAATAGCGCCTTTTGTAAATGTGGTCACGCCCAAAGATATTATTTATTTTGGTGTATAAACGAAATTTTTGAATGTCACAGCACCTTCGCCAACAGCAGAAAGTCCTAATTTAAGACTCATAAAACCGCTTAGTACATTATGATTAAATGAACTTACCTCAGCCGAATTTTCGATTTTCAGCCAATCCTTTCCATCGATGCTGTAAAACATATTTACCACTTGTCCCTTTTTTTCCAACCTTAAAAACAAGTGCGTTTTATTCACTCCTTTTACAGTTGGAAATTGCCAAACTCTAAGAATCGCCATAATATTTTCTTTATCGAAAGCGAGTCCGGTGAATAATTTGGTGTCATAGAAAAGAACGAGTCCAGCCGTTGCATTTCCTTCAATTTCCACTTCTACTTCTGCAGTGTATGAATGGTCAGAAGGTGTGCATAACAATGGAGAACTATTGCCAATTCCAGTTCCTTTTCCTTTGATTTTTATCCCATTAGAAGAAAACGTAGCTCTTTGAGGATCATGTTCGTCAAAAAATTGCCATTGTGGATTGAGTTTCGTTCCTGTAAAACTATCCGAAAGAGTGAAATTGCTTTTTACAAATTGTCCTGCAGGCTTTTGAATTACATCTTCTGTTTTAACGCCTTCTTTCATTTTGAACCAGCCATCGGCAGTCCATTCAATAGGCTGTAAAAGCGTCTGGCGCCCCATGTTGTAATTGTCCTTTTCATATCCGTGAAAAACCATCCACCAATTTCCTTTTACATCGTCAATGATGGATGCATGGCCTTTTGACCACCATTTTTCGGAACTGTCGTTTGTTCTGATGATTGGATTATTTGGTGCGTTTTCCCAAGGTCCGAATGGAGATTTTGAACGAGCTGAAATCACCATGTGACTTGTAGCCGGTCCAGCTGTTCCTCCTTCGGCAACTGTCAGATAATAATATTCTCCTTTTTTAATCACTTTTGGGCCTTCCAAACAAAAACACTCTATTGACCAATCTATTGGAATTTTCCATCCATCATAAGCGTGTGTTGCTTTCCCTGACACTGAAAGCCCATCTTTGGAAAGAGGAACATAGCTTCCATCGCTGAAATAAATAAAACGATTGCCTTTATCATCTACAAAATGGCCTGGGTCAATACTTCCAATCTTTAGGTCAATAGGATCGCTCCACGGCCCATTAATAGAATCGGCTGAAACGACATAATTAGTGTTATTGGCGGGGAAATAAATGTAAAATTTGTTGTTGTATTTCACTAAATCCGGAGCCCATACCGAACCCACGCTTTTCTTTAATGCATGAGTTACAGGCTTCCATTTAATTAAATCCTTGGAAGTCCAAATTAGCAAGCCAGGATAATAATTGAAAGAAGAATGCACAATATAGTAATCCTCGCCATCCCTGATTATCGAAGGATCAGGATAATCTCCGGCAAAGATTGGATTGCTGTACGATTCCGCATTTTGGCCACTTTTTTGTTGCTGGGCGTTGATAGCAAGCGACATAAAAAATATAAATAATAGAACTGACTTTTTCATCCTGAATTTTACTGATTACAATTATTTGCTAACATTATATTTTTCATTAGCCGTTATCATTTCCCAATTATCAGTTCTGAAAGGAGATGCCGGGAAATTTTCTTTATTGAAAAGATTGATTTCTGTATCGTCATCTGCCCAACCATAATGAACAGCAACAGGATTTGGAACTGCTTCGCTGGAAATGATTACTTTGTTGTCTTTAATAATAGCTTTGGCAGGGTAAAAAACTTTATCGGCTCCAGCAACTTCAAAACCTTTTAGATTTCCAGTTGTATCAGTTGTTGATAATCCGCTTCCAATGGATGCAAAGCTAACTGTAATCTGGTTTCCTTTGATGTCCATTGCTTTGTACATTGGACCACTGTTAACTTGTTTTTTACCATAAACATCGTTCAAGGCAATAGATGCTAAACGTTTTGCAACATCCTGCTTGTTTGTTGGGTGAATGTCTTTTGCATTTCCAATATCGGTCGTTACAGCCATTCCGGTGTTTGGCACTTTCAAGGTTTCGGTTTGCGCTTCGCGAAGTTCTGCCCAACGGCTGCCTTTTTTGCTATTTCCACCAAATTCATCAAAGGTTGACAACTGCACAAAATAGAAAGGAAAATTACCTTGATTCCATTTGGTTCTCCAATCGGTAATCATCAACGGAAATGCTTTTTTGTATTGATTGGCTCTCCAAACATTGGCTTCTCCCTGATACCACAATACTCCTTGAAAAGCATACGGAATTAATGGATTTACCATCGCGTTATACAATAACGAAGGATAACTGTTTGGCGAAACTGACATTTTCACATTTACCACATTAAACTTCCAAAGCCCGTCAAGTGCAACA
>DATEOV010000201.1:0-3121 GCA_035273645.1 Flavobacterium sp.
TCAGACAAACTTTATTTGGGATTATCGGTTCCTAATTTTTTAGAAACGGATCTTTATAATGACAATGCTTCGGCGACCACATTAGAGCGTATGCATTATTATTTGATAGGAGGTTATGTTTTTGATTTAAGCTCCAGTATTCAATTCAAACCTGCCTTTATGTGTAAGTCCACTGCAGGATCTCCACTGCAAGTAGATTTATCCGCAAATTTTTTATTCAATGAAAAATTTGTTTTGGGTGCAGCATGGAGGTGGGATGCCGCCATGAGTTTGATGGCAGGTTTTCAAGTCAGTCAAGGGCTGTATATCGGATATGGCTATGATTTAGAAACCACCCAATTAGCCAATTACAATTCAGGATCGCACGAAATATTTTTGCGATTTGAGTTATTCAAAAAACAAGAGAGAGTTGTATCACCGAGATTTTTCTAAAAACGAGACAATTATGAAAAAAATAACTACTTATTTTATAGTGTTCATCATCAGTGTGATGAATTTATATTCACAAAAGTCAAGTTTAGCCAAAGGGGATAAAGAATACGACCTATTTGCCTATGTTGATGCCATAAAAACGTATGAACGATTATTTGAGAAAGGGTATAAATCTGTTGATATGCTCGAAAAGTTAGGAAATGCCTATTATTTTAAAGCAGATTTGCAGAATGCTGCCAAGTGGTATGGTGAGCTATATTCTTTATCTACCGATTTAACACCAGAATATTATTATCGCTATGCACAATCCTTAAAAGCAATTAAAGATTATGATAAGGCTGATCAAATGATGGCAAAATTTAGTCAAATGAACGCTAATGAGCGAAGAGCAAAATTAGCTGTCGAACAAAAAGATTATTTGGCTATTATCAAAAAGAATTCTGGGCGATACACTATAGAAAACGCTGAAATTAATACTGAGTATTCTGATTTTGGAAGCTCTTTTTTCGGTGATAAAATAGTTTTTAGTTCTGCCAGAGGCAATGGAAAAGTTTACGAAAAAAAGGATTCATGGACCGGCGAAGGTTACATTAGTCTATATATGGCAAATAAAAATGAATATGGGGTACTCTCTGCTGCCGAACGTATTCCTGGAAATATAAACTCCAAATACAATGAATCAACGGCTGTTTTTACAAAAAACGGAGAAACCGTCTATTTTACTAGAAATAATTATTTAGAGAAAAAAGGAAAAGATAAAAATGGAACAATATTATTGAAAATATATAGAGCAACATTAACCAAAGGTACTTGGGATAATATAACGGAATTGCCTTTTAATAGTGATAATTACAATGTAGCGCATCCTGCTTTAAGCCCTGATGAGAAATATTTATATTTTGCATCTGATATGCCTGGGACATTAGGACAATCGGATATTTTTAAAGTTGCCATTAATTTTGATGGTAGTTTTGGAATACCCGAAAATCTAGGAGATATTATTAATACAGAAGGGAGAGAAACATTTCCATTCATTACAGAAGACAATGAACTTTATTTCGCTTCAGATGGACACCCGGGATTGGGAGGGCTAGATGTATTTGTTTATAAAGTAGAAAATGATAAGTGGTATAAAAAAGTATTAAATGTGGGCGAAACATTGAATAGTTCCAAAGATGATTTTGGTTTCTTGATTAATTCAGTTACACGACTTGGTTATTTTACATCCAATAGGGATGGTGGAGTAGGTAATGATGATATTTATAAGTTTAAAGAGCTTCAAAAAATTCAATATCCTTGCGAACAATTTTTAGCTGGAAAAGTTACAGATAAAGTAACAGGGATATCACTTGATGGAGCAAAAGTAACTTTGTTTGACAATGAATATAAGATGCTAAAAGTAGTCATGGCCGATAGTAAGGGTGAATTTGATTTTGGAGCAGTTGGATGCAATACCAAGTATTACATTAAAACAGAAAAAGAAGCATATAATACAATTGAAGTACCTGTAGCGATTGCTGATGAATCCGGGACAACGTTTGTGCCATTGATGTTAGATAAATCAATTAAAGAATTGAAAGTTGGTGATGATTTAGCAATAGTGTTAGAATTAAAAACAATTTTATTTGATTTGAATAAATCCAATATTAGACCAGATGCTGCAATTGAATTGGCTAAAATTTTGGATGTAATGCAGCAAAATCCAAACATAAAAGTAGATATCCGATCTCATACGGATAGCAGAAACAGCGCAGATTATAATAAAAAGCTGTCTGATAGAAGAGCCAAGTCGACTATGGCATGGCTGGTAAAAAACGGAATTGATAAAACCCGTTTAACTGCAAAAGGATATGGAGAATCCCAATTACTAAATAAATGCTCGGATGGCGTAAAATGTTCGGAGTCTGAACATCAAGCTAACAGAAGAAGTGAGTTTATTATAGTGAAGTAATAAAGTTCATAATGCTTCTTCCATAAAATGTTTAATTTTTAGCAATACAAAAATTAAACATTTTATAAAGGTCGTTTGTTTTAATTTCTGAGATTTAAATAAAAAAATATGCCACAACTCATTTTTTTTAAAAAACTTCGGTCTTCCAATCTTTTCATACTATTGATAATAGTGTTTCTATCCTGTGCTTTGTTAATTGTAATTAATTTTTTTACAATTAAAATTTTATCAGCCAGCAGAGCCTATATCAATGGAGAATCCCATTATTCAAAAGCACAGAAAGATGCCGTTCGGCACCTTATAATTTATATATACACACAGGATAAAAGAGAATGGGAATTATACAAAGAAGAAATAAAAGTTCCTCAAGGTGACGGTATTGCTCGAGTTGCTCTTTTAAATCATGCTGCTGATACTATCATTAGGAATGGATTTTTGGCAGGTCGAAATAAAAAAGAAGATTTGGATGATGTCATTTGGATGTTCAAAAATTTTAAAAATATTTCTTTTATGGCAAAAGCCATTAAAGAATGGGAGCAAGGTGACATTTACATTAATCAGTTATCAATGATTGGTAATGATGCCAATCGGAAATTTAAAACTTCAAAGTTTGATTCTGAAACCAAACAAAAAATGCTTCTTGAGATTAGTATTCTCAGTAATAAATTAACTATAAATGAACGCAATTTTTCGAATACGCTTGGAGAAGGAACACATACCATTAAAGACTTATTACTT
>DATEOV010000202.1:0-6176 GCA_035273645.1 Flavobacterium sp.
TTTCTCTTTGAAAGTGGGTAATCCCAATTCACGTTTTACGTCATAGGGAATAAATGAGTTTTGCGATTTTCCGGCCGGAAATTTGCCCTCGTTCATAGAAGTGATGATAACTGTCTCAAAATCCAAAACCCTGCTTTCAAGAACACCCATAATCTGCAATCCATTTAAAGGTTCCCCTTCAAAAGAAACTTCAGCCAAATCAATTACTTGCTTATAAATTGCGTACAATGTATCAATCGTGTCAATTTCTTTATGTTGTGAATAGTAATTAATCAGTTTATTGATCACTTTAAAAATAGCATAAACAAAGGTCTTGGCTATTTTTTCCTCTTCGTTTTCATTGTTCAAATTTTTCTTAACCTTTAGCAACAACCTTGAAATCACCTCTAAAACAGCAATAGAACCTTTCTCCCATTTTTGAAACACAAGCAAAAATAAATCACTGGCATTATTATTTAATTCCAATAATTTATGATGACTGATAAACGTGTAGTTGTTTTTATTAATAATCCCAACCAAAGCACTAGTATTGGCATAAGGCTCAATTAACGGATGGGTTAATATATCCAAGACATCTTTATAATAAAAAACATAACTGCTATTGCTTCTTGACAGAGCATTAGTATGCATTTTAAATAATTTGGCAATCAGAATTTGAGCAGGATTATTTTTGCTGGAATATCCCATAGTTATATTCAAAGCCCCAACAGTATTAGGTAGAGAATACAACAACGGAATCAATAAATTCTCTTCTCCCAAAACAATAGCCACTTTATCTAAGGTGGCAGTTGGATTTTCAATGTTAATTTTTTCTATAATACTTCCTGCAATCTTGGCTTGACCAATAGTTTTTGGAGTACCTATAACTTGAATATTTTTGGTATTCGAAAAATCATCAACAATCCATTCAAAATGATTTGTCTTATAGTGCTTCCAACTTTCTTTAAAACGACGCACAAATAAACCAGCATCATGGTAAGGATCATTTAGAAACGTTTGATCAGCATCCCAGTAAATTTTGGCTCGATCTGATGTGATAAGATGTTGAATTATTTTTTCCTCAGAGGCATTCAAAGCATTAAAGCCTGCAAAAACAAATTGCTTACCAGGAATCGATTTCGAAAAATCATTTATGTTCTTTACTGCTTCACGATAAATCAAACCTTGATATCCTATTCTTTTTTTGAGCAGATGATCATAAAGTGACTCGTAGTATTTGGGCAGCAACTTCCAGAAATCAATATAGTTTTCGAGCATCTGGGTTTTATTTTCTACTTCAATTCCCCATTTCTTGATATCCTCAATATCTTTTAAGTATGACAAAACATGAACTGGATCTAATAAATAACGATCTATTTCATTAAAATCCTGAAGCAATGTTTTAGCCCAATTGGCAAAAACCTCAAATGACTGCTGATTATTTTTTTCTGTTATTGATAAATAAACTTCATAAAACTCAAATAGCAATTCTATGGGGTCAATTGTTCTAATCTCCGCGATATTTTGAACAAAATCTTCTATGCTTATAATTTCTGGCGAAAATATATTCTCCTCGGTTTGTTTTTTTAGTGCTTCAATAAGAAATATTTTTGCTCGCTTATTAGGCAAGACCACTATAGTATCTGCAATTATATTATGATACTCAGTTACTATTACAGTAGCAATTTTATCTAAAAAAGAATTATTTGTCATTTTATAAATATAAAAAAAGCCATTCAATTAAGAATGGCTTTTTAAAATTATTTAGAGAATAGATTACAATTTACCTTCGTATATTGTTCCTACGTGTCTAATTTCTGTTCTTCTGTTTTCAGCTTTACCTTTTGCAGTTTTATTTGTTGCAACTGGCATAGTTTCTCCAAATCCTTTAGATGTTAAATTATTAACATTAATTCCTCTTTCGATCAAACCATTCATAACTGCAGTAGCTCTTTCTTCAGAAAGTTTTTGGTTAAATTTATCAGAACCATCACTATCAGTATGTCCTTCAATACTAAATTTAGCATTTGGATAGTTTAGAAGGATTTGTTTGATTGCATCTAATCTAGCTTGAGTTTCTTTATCTCCAGTTTTGAAAGTTGCTTTTCCTGAGTTAAAGTAAACCGCTCTAGCTTGTACTTTAAGTTCTTGCAATACTTGTTCAGTTACTTCTGGACAACCTTTGTTACTAGCTGGACCAGCTACAGTAGGACAAGCATCTTCTAAATCTGGAACACCATCTTTATCAGCATCTAAAACAGGACATCCACCATTTGAAGCAGGACCTGCAACAGTAGGACATTTGTCTGAAGCATCAGTAACACCGTCACCATCTGTATCAGGACAACCTTGGAATTGTTTCAATCCAGCTACTGAAGGACAAGCATCATCAGGATCTGCTACACCGTCACCGTCTGTATCAGGACAACCGTTGAATTCAGCTGGACCAGCAACAGTAGGACATTTATCTTTTGAATCTTCGATACCATCAGCATCTGTATCAGGACAACCGTTGAATTGTTTTAAACCTGCAACTTCTGGACAAGCATCATCTTTATCATATACTCCGTCTCCATCAGTATCTTTAGCTCCAAACTTGAAAGTAAGGCCCGCAGAATATTGAGTGTAAGAAGGTGCGTCTGGTGTATGTGTACCAGCATATGCTCTATCTCCGAAAGATGCTTTGTATACACCTAATAAAGAAAGACCTACGTTTTCTGTAAACCAAAAATTCACTCCAACTCCAGGATTTACAGTTCCGTAACTCTCATCACCTAAGAAAGTATAACCTCCACCTACGCTTAATGTAGGCTCAATTACTTTAGATTTGATTAATTCCATGAAACTGTAGGTAGCAGTCACATCGATACCATAGTACATTAAATCGCCAGGATTTACAGCTGCATAATCATTTGGTCCTCCCCAAGTTTTCCCAGGAACAGCTACAACAAATTTATCAACTTGATTGATAGATCCTGTAAGCCCTACAATAAAACCACTTCCTACGTATCTTGAAACGTTGATATAAGAAACGGATGGAAGAATGTTCCAATTTTCATCTACCTTAAAAGGTTGGTCAAAATGACTCATAAAGTCATCGCCAGCACTAGATCTGTAGTCAATCGCGTTTACTCCAAAACCGATAGCCCATTTATTGTTACTGTCTTGTGCTTGAGAACTTAACCCCATCACCATCGTTACAGCAACTAAAAGTTTGTTAAGATGTTTCATACTTGTTATTTTTAATTACAATTAGTTAATTTGAAACAAAAGTAGGACGATTTTCTGTAACAACAAAATAAAATGTTAAATAAAACACTTCGTAAACACAAAATTTAACAATTATATTACAGCAAGTCTCTTACCTACAGTCACAAAAGCATTAATTGCTTTGTCTAAATGTTCTTTTGAATGTGCCGCTGATAATTGCACTCTTATTCTAGCTTTGTCTTTAGGTACCACTGGGAAAAAGAATCCTATAACATATACTCCCTCTCTTAACAACTCATTAGCCATGCTTTGAGCTAATTTTGCATCATAAAGCATCACTGGAACTATAGCAGAATCCCCTTCTACTATATCAAAGCCTGCCTTTTTCATTCCCGCTTTAAAATAATTGGTGTTCCATTCCAATTGATCTCTAAGTGTTGTATCCTTTTCTAACAACTCAAATACTTTGATTGATGCTCCCACAATAGCCGGAGCGAGTGAATTTGAAAACAAATAAGGTCTAGAACGTTGACGCAGCAATTCTATAATTTCTTTTTTGGCAGTTGTATACCCTCCCATAGCACCTCCTAAAGCTTTTCCTAAGGTACCAGTAATAATATCAACACGCCCCATCACTCCTTTAGCCTCCAGAGTTCCTTTTCCAGTTGCACCAATAAATCCTGCTGCATGACATTCATCAACCATAACCAAAGCATCGTATTTATCGGCTAGATCACAGATTTTATCTAACGGAGCCACAACTCCATCCATAGAAAAAACACCATCTGTAACTATTATTTTAAAACGAGCTCCCGTTTCATTTGCTTTAATCAGTTGTTGCTCTAAATCCTCCATATTACTATTTTCATAGCGATAACGAGCAGCTTTACATAAACGCACTCCATCTATTATAGACGCATGATTTAAACTATCAGAAATAATCGCGTCATTTTCTCCAAACAAAGGCTCAAAAACACCACCATTAGCATCAAAAGCTGCTGCATATAATATAGTGTCTTCAGTTCCATAAAAATCGGCTATCTTTTTTTCCAATGTTTTATGAATATCCTGTGTTCCACAAATAAAACGAACAGATGACATCCCAAAACCATGCGTATCCATTGCATCTTTCGCAGCTTGAACCACTTCAGGATGTGACGAGAGTCCTAAATAATTATTGGCACAAAAATTTAAAACTGTTTCCCCAGTCGAAATTGTAATTTCCGCCCCTTGGGGAGAAGTTATAATTCTTTCTTTTTTAAAAATTCCATTTTCTTCAATAGTTTGAAGCTCTGATTGTAAGTGTTGTTGAATTTTACCGTACATTTTATTAGATTTTAAATCTTAAAGTTTAAAGACAGATAAGCTATAAACTTCGCTATTTGACAATTATTTATTTTTCACAAATGTACTACATCGATTTCTTCTCCTATGTACACGAGTGCTTTTTTTAATACTTTGAATCCCATTTTCTCAATTGCCATTTGATAATTTTCCAATTGATACTTATATTTTGGATTAGGAAGACCAGTTTTATAGTCCAATAAAAAAACTTCTTTTGCTTTATTAATCACAATTCGATCTGGTTTAATAGTACCACCTTCTTTTTGAATGATTGTTTTTTCATTCAAAACTTCATTTCCTTCGCCAAAATGTTCTACTAAATCTTGATGATTTACTATTTCAATAATTGCTTTATAAACAATATCTTTTTGAAGTATTGTAATCAATCCATTTTCAATTGCTTTATTGATTGCCAATTCCACATCATTTTTTGTCGATATAAAAGAAAGTATTTCGTGTATCACATTACCAAATTCAATTGCTTCCTGTTGATGGGTTCCCCACATCAATGCTTCTCTTTGGGCAATTTTTATATTTTTAGGATTCAAAACCGCCGAAACTACAGGTATATTTTTGGAAGTATCAATATGTTTTTCTTTTGCAGATAACTTAGTCGAATTTCCAAAAGCATATTCTATTTGATTTTCATCATAGAGCCCTTGTTGTATTATATATTTTATAAAAAATGAAGCCATATTACTTGGATATTCCCCATCTTTTCTGGGCTTTACATTTTGTGAAATAACATATAATTGTTCCTCAGCTCTCGTTAAAGCAACATACAATACATTAATGTTATCCAACAATTCTTCCTGCTTTTTTAAATTATAAACTGCAGAAGCTTCTTCTCCAAATTCTTCCATAGCACTACTGTTATCCACCAGTATTTTTGGCATATCAAAATCTTGTTCTTCTGAATTAAGCCATAACTTATCTTTCGGTTTTCTATTATAGTCTTCTTCGGCAAAAGGCATTATTACAACAGGAAATTCCAATCCTTTTGATTTGTGAATGGTCATTATACGAACTGCATTTGTTCCCTCGGGAGAAGGAATGCTGAATTTCTCTGAATTTTTATCCCAATAATTCAAGAAATCTGAAATTCCGGCCTGATTACGAACATCTCGTTCTAAAACAATATCCAGAAAATATTGAACATAAGCTGTTGCTGACGATTGCACCTCTTTATTTTTATCAGCCTTTAGAAACTTCGAAATAATTATTTCAACCGCTTCATACAATGATTTTTTTCTGATGTTTTGAAAAGAAAGTTCTATGTTACAATTTTCAAGCCATTTTTCGAAAGTCGCTTCCTCTTTCAATCCCATTCCTTTGGCTATAAAATCATGAACAGGTAAATCATCTTGTTTGTTTTGTGCCAAATATTGCAAAAAGTTAGCTTTTGACTCCAAATCTGAACTATTCTTTAAATATTTTAAAATGTGAATAATCAATCGAACTTCAGTTGCGTTTTGAATCATCAATGTTTCAGAAGACAAAAGCGGAATACTTTGTTCCGTTAAATAATTGGCAACAGCAATTCCCTGGCTTCTTTTTCGAGTCAAAATCACAATGTCTTTATATTCAAAACCTTCTTTTACAACTTTTTGAATAGTATTTAGCGTAGCCAAAACATATAAATC
>DATEOV010000203.1:0-4622 GCA_035273645.1 Flavobacterium sp.
GTAATCATCAGTACGATAATGTTCATCATCTCCTTCAAGAATTTTGAGATAACTGTTGTATCGGGACCAGGCAATCTCGTCTCTTTCTAATGCGGCTTTTATGGCGCAATGTGGTTCTTCTTTATGCAAACAATTATTGAACTTACATTGATCTTTCAATTTAAAAAATTCCGGAAAATATCCGCTAATTTCCGCAGGATCCATATCAACCATTCCAAAACCTTTGATTCCGGGAGTGTCTATAATTTTGGCTCCAAAAGACAAATCATACATCTCTGCAAAAGTGGTTGTGTGTTGTCCCTGCTTGCTTGCCACTGATATTGTTTTGGTTTTTAAATGTAAAGAAGGTTCCATCGCATTTACTAATGTTGATTTCCCCACACCTGAATGTCCAGAGAACATACTTACTTTACCCACCATCATTTCTTGCAAAGCTTCGACTCCCTTATTCTCTGTCGAGGAAACCCGCAAACATTTATACCCTATTTCCTGATACACATGTTGCATATATAACTGTTCATCAAGCGTGACCTCATCCAAAGTGTCTATTTTATTAAAAACCAAAATAGCTTCAATTCCATAAGCTTCTGCGGTTACCAAAAAACGGTCGATAAAATTGAATGTAGTTGGAGGATTGTTTACAGTTACCAACAGAAATACTCGATCAATATTGGAAGCAATAATATGCATTTGATGTGATAAATTTACCGCCTTACGAACGATATAATTCTTTCTTTCATGAATATTATGAATTGTTCCAGTAATAGTATCTGAGGTTTCTTCAAGCTCGTAATCGACAATATCACCCACAGCAATTGGATTGGTACTTTTAATTCCTTTGATTCGGAATTTCCCTTTCATACGGCATTCTATAAAATCTCCTTGTTCTGATTTTACGGTGTACCAACTTCCTGTAGATTTGTAAACGAGTCCTGTCATTCGGCAAAGGTAGTAATTTGTTTTAGGATTCAAAAAGTTTAAGCGGTTTAGGAATTTAGAAGGCTTAATTGCAATCGACATTCATCAATCCTTTCCTAAAACTTAAATATTAAAAGCAAGAAAAGTTTAGACTTTAGTTTTTAAACTAAATTTCTAAACTTTTCTAAATCTTTTAAATAAAAAACTCTTATTTATGAATTCAAGACTTTTTCTTGGTGACCAATACTTTCTTGGTGGATATTTTTGAACAATTTAACTATAAATTCTTCTGTCAATCCTTTTTTAGCACCTTCTGCAATCATTTTTTCTTGGATTTCGTTCCAACGATTGTTTTGAAGAATTGCAACGTTATTTTCTTTTTTCACTTGACCAATTTCGTCAGCCACTTTCATTCTTTTTCCTAATAAGTCCAATAAATTAGCATCAAGCACATCGATATTAGCTCTTAATTTGGTCATTTTACTTGTAAACTCATCAGTGTCTCCACTCACTTTTCTCACTTTCAAATCTTTGAAAATTTGTTTCAAAGCAGCAGGAGTTACTTGTTGAGCAGCATCACTCCACGCATTATCAGGATCATTATGAGTTTCGATAATCATACCGTCATAATTTAAATCCAATGCTTCTTGAGTTACTTCAAGAATCATATCACGGTTTCCTGTAATATGCGAAGGATCGATGATCAAAGGTAAATCAGGGAATTTGTTTTGCAATTCAATAGCAATTTGCCATTCTGGAATATTTCTGTATTTAGTTTTTTCATAAGTAGAAAAACCTCTGTGAATTACTCCCAATTTCTTGATTCCGGCAGCATATAAACGCTCAACTCCTCCTAACCATAAAGCCATATCTGGATTTACAGGATTTTTAATCAATACAATTTTATCAGTTCCTTTTAAGGTATCTGCGATTTCTTGAACAGCAAAAGGATTTGCCGTTGTACGAGCACCAACCCATAAAACATCAATATCATTTTCTAAAGCCAATTTACAGTGAGCTGCTGTAGCAACCTCTGTACCCATAAGCAAACCTGTTTCTGCTTTAGCTTTCTTTAACCATTTCAATCCAATCTCTCCAACACCTTCAAATCCTCCTGGACGTGTTCTTGGTTTCCAAATACCAGCTCTAAAAACACTAACGTCTGAATCTTTCAATTCATGCGCGATTTTCAAAACTTGCTCTTCTGTTTCAGCACTACAAGGTCCTGCAATTACAAATGGATGAGACAATTTGAATTCGTTCAACCAATCTCTCATTTCTTTCTTGTTTTCCATCTTTTCTAAAATTATTTACTTTTTTTCTCTCTCCTCCCGATAGCTATCGGAACTCCCCAAACAACTGGAGGGAGCAAGAGAGATCTTTATTATTAATTGCTTACTACTACTTTATTTTGTTGTTCTATTTTATTTTTCTCTAAACGAATTACTGCTCCTTTTTGGCATTCATTCCGTTCAATATTTCCTTAATTCGGTTGACACTTTCCATTTCGTGGTAAATTGCATCATAATCATCATTCACTAAAAGCTCTTTAAACTTGGATAAATTTGAAATATATTCTTCCAATGTTCTGACCACCTGTTTTTTGTTTTGTTTAAAAATCGGTGTCCACATCGCTGGTGAACTTTTTGCCAAACGAACGGTACTTTCAAAACCGGAACCAGCCATGTCAAAAATATCCTGTTCGTCTTTTTCTTTATTGATTACTGTTTTCCCAAGCATAAACGAACTGATATGTGATAAATGCGATACATAAGCAATATGTTTATCATGCGATTTTGGATCCATATATCGAATTCTCATTCCGATTGCCGTAAAAAGCCACAATGCTTTTTCCTGTAATTTGAAAGTTGTTTTTTCAACTTCGCAGATGATATTTGTTTTCCCTTGAAACAAGCCTCTAATAGCTGCGGATGGTCCCGAAAACTCCGTTCCTGCAATAGGATGCGTAGCGATGAAATTTCTTCTTCTTGGATGATCCAAAACCGCTTCACATATTGGCGTTTTTGTCGAACCTACATCAAAAACAATAGCCGAATCCGAAATTAAATCCAATACCGTTGGCAAAACCACAATCGCAGTATCAACCGGAACCGAAACAATCACAAAATCCGCTTTGGATAAATCATCAAAAGTGGCTGCTTCATCAATAACTCCAAGCGCTATTGCTTCCTTCAAATGCTTTTCATTACTGTCAATTCCAAAAATTTTGGCATCAGGATTTAAACCTTTAGCGTCCAATGCTATTGATCCACCTATTAATCCAACACCTATTACGTATATATTCATTTTTTTTTAAGTTATCAGTTATTGGTTGTTGGTTGTTGGCTTACACTATCAACCAACAACTATCAACTAAATCTATTTATCGCTTCCTGTACTTTCTCCTCTTTTACACAAAGTGCAAATCGAATGTAACCTTCTCCATTACTTCCAAAAATGGTTCCCGGAGTTATAAAAATATGTTTCTCGTATAATATTTTATCGATAAAATCCTCCGCAGATGCTATTCCAACAGGCAATTTGGCCCAAACAAATAATCCAACACCTTCTTTGTACACTTCGCAACCCAGTTTTTCGGCCAATTGCTCGGTAAGTACACGACGCTTTTTGTAAACTTCGTTCATCGAATCAAACCAAGACTGATCGCTTTTCAAAGCTTCCACGGCTCCTTTTTGGATTCCGTAGAACATTCCGCTGTCCATGTTACTTTTTACTTTAAGAACCGAATCAATTAAAGCAGCACTTCCTAAAACCATTCCTACTCTCCAGCCTGCCATATTGAATGTTTTACTCAAAGAATTCAGTTCCAGTGCCACATCTTTTGCTCCTTCTACCTGCAACAAACTCATCGGTTTATCATTCAAAACAAAACTATACGGATTGTCATTAACTAATAATATATGATGCTTTTTAGCAAAAGCCACTAATTTTTCAAACAATTCCAGACTTCCTCTCGCTCCTGTAGGCATATGTGGATAACCAATCCACATAATTTTCACTTTTGATAAATCTAATTTTTCTAAAGCATCAAAATCAGGCTCCCAATTGTTCACTTCTTTCAAATTGTAATAAACAGGTACAGCTCCAACCAAATTAGTCACCGAAGTATAGGTAGGATATCCTGGATTCGGAATCAAAACATGATCTCCTTCATTCAGGAAAGCCATAGAAATATGCATAATACCTTCTTTGGAACCAATTAAAGGCAAAATTTCCACATTAGGATCCAAGGTTACGCCATAATTATTTTTATAAAAATCAGCCATTCCTTTTCTAAGTTCCGGTAATCCTTGATAACTTTGATATTGGTGTGCGTTCTCATCATGCATTGCCGAAATTACGGCATCCATAACTGCTTTTGATGGCTTCAAATCTGGACTTCCAATTCCCATATTGATAATTGGTTTTCCTTCTGAGGCCAGTTGTCTCACTTCTCTCAACTTAGATGAGAAGTAGTATTCTTCAATGATATCGAGACGTTTTGCTGTTGTAATCATTTTTTTAGGCTTTAGGCTTTAAGCTATATGCTTTAGGCTTTTTTTATTTTTGACTTTCTAACTTTTGACTTTAAGACTGACTAAGGTTTGGTGTTTTTATATTCTCCCAATACTTTAAAATATTCGGCCATTATCGTTAACAGTGCTTTTGACTTGGCAAAATCTTCGTATTTGTCGAAAGTAACA
>DATEOV010000204.1:0-6949 GCA_035273645.1 Flavobacterium sp.
ACGCTTTATTAATGGCCGAAGCTGGTTATACACAACCTATCCGCAGAACAGATGTAAAAGTTTTAGGTAAACAAGCACTGGGAATGTTCTTGGTAGGAACTAACCAAATGGTTGCCGGTAAATACATCTCAGAGCACGATTTGAAAATTGCAAACAAACTGGCTTATGTTATGGCTGGTGGTGATTTATCTGAGCACACTTTGGTATCTGAACAATATTTGTTAGACATTGAACGCGAAGCTTTCTTGTCACTTTGTACCGAAAGAAAAACATTGGAGAGAATTCAATTTATGTTAACCAAAGGGAAACCTCTAAGAAACTAAGAAATGAAAACAGCATATATAGTTAAAGCTTATCGTACTGCGGTAGGAAAAGCACCAAAAGGGGTTTTTAGATTTAAAAGACCTGATGAATTGGCTGCAGAAACCATTCAATACATGATGAATGAGTTGCCTGATTTTGACAAAACACGTATTGATGACGTTATGGTAGGAAATGCCATGCCGGAAGCAGAACAAGGTTTAAACGTTGGTCGTTTAATCTCTTTGATGGGATTAAAAGTAGATGACGTACCTGGAGTTACAGTAAACAGATATTGCGCTTCAGGATTGGAAACAATCGGAATGGCAACTGCCAAAATCCAATCAGGGATGGCACATTGTATCATTGCCGTTGGAGCCGAAAGCATGAGTTATATTCCAATGGGAGGTTACAAACCTACTCCAGATTATGCTGTTGCAAAAGCGGGACACGAGGATTACTACTGGGGAATGGGATTGACTTCGGAAGCAGTGGCTAAACAATTCAATATTTCGCGTGCAGACCAAGATGAATTTGCTTTTCAATCACACAATAAAGCTTTGAAAGCTCAAGCTGAAGGTAAATTTGACAAACAAATTGTGCCTATCACAGTTGAACAGACATTCATCAATGAAAATGGTAAAAAAGAAACCAAATCATACGTTGTAAACAAAGACGAAGGCCCAAGAGCTGGAACTTCTTTGGAAGCATTGGCAGGTCTTAGAGCTGTTTTTGCAGCTGATGGAAGCGTAACAGCCGGTAACTCTTCACAAATGAGTGATGGTGCAGCTTTTGTACTAGTTATGAGCGAAGAAATGGTAAAAGAATTAAATCTTCAACCTATCGCTCGTTTGGTAAACTTCGCCTCTGCAGGTGTTGAGCCAAGAATTATGGGAATTGGACCTGTAAAAGCGATTCCAAAAGCGTTGAAACAAGCAGGATTGACTCTTAATGACATTGATTTAATTGAATTAAACGAAGCTTTTGCTTCTCAAGCATTGGCAGTTACTCGCGAACTGAACTTGAATCCTGACATTATCAATGTGAATGGTGGAGCTATTGCCTTGGGTCACCCACTAGGTTGTACTGGAGCCAAATTATCTGTACAATTGTTTGATGAGATGAAACGCAGAGGAAGCAAATACGGAATTGTGAGTATGTGTGTGGGAACTGGACAAGGGTCTGCGGGGATTTACGAGGTTCTTTAAAAAGAGAAGAAAGAGCAAAGATGCAAGAGAGTAGATTTTTAAAAAGCAATAAAAAACCTACTTTTTAAATTCATAGTTTCTTATCTTGGCTCAAAAAAACATGAGACATAATTTTAAGAATTTGAAAATTTGGATTTTAGCTATGGAAATTACAAATGATATTTACAAGCTGACTTTTACTTTTCCAAAATTAGAAACTTATAGTTTATCTAGTCAAATGAATCGATGTTCAGTCTCAATGCCTTCAAATATTGCAGAAGGTTCAAATAGAGGAAATAAACATTTTCAACATTATTTGAATATTAGTTTAGGTTCTTCATTTGAATTACAGACACAGTTATTGATAGCTTGTCAAAATGACTATTTATCAAAAGAAAAAACAGAAGAAATAGAAAATAAATTAATTGAATTTCAAAAGATGACAACAGGTTTCATAAGTAAGTTAGACAACAATCTTTCTACTTGATTCTTTCATCTTTCATCTAAAAAAATAAAAAAATGAGCGACAAAACAAGAGGTGGTCAATTCATCGTAAAAGAAACAAAATGCGAAGACATCTTCACACCGGAAGATTTCAATGAAGAGCAGTTAATGATGCGTGACTCTGTGAGAGAGTTCGTTGATAAAGAATTGTGGGCACACAAAGATCGTTTTGAGAAAAAAGATTATGGCTATACACAAGAGTGTATGAAAAAAGCGGGAGATCTTGGTTTCTTAAGCGTATCTGTACCTGAAGCTTATGGCGGAATGGGAATGGGATTTGTAAATACTGTTTTGGTATGTGACTATATTTCGGGAGCAACGGGTTCATTCTCAACTGCTTTTGGAGCGCACACTGGAATTGGAACAATGCCAATTACATTATACGGAACAGAGGAGCAAAAACAAAAATACGTACCAAAATTAGCTTCTGGAGAATGGTTTGGAGCGTATTGCTTAACTGAACCAGGTGCTGGTTCTGATGCTAACTCTGGAAAAACTAAAGCTGTTTTATCAGAAGACGGAAAAACATATTCGATCACTGGACAAAAAATGTGGATTTCGAATGCAGGATTCTGTTCGGTTTTCATCGTATTCGCAAGAATTGGTGACGACAAAAACATCACTGGATTTATCGTAGAAAACACTCCGGATAATGGGATCTCGATGAACGAAGAAGAGCATAAATTAGGTATTCGTGCTTCTTCTACTCGTCAGGTTTTCTTCAATGAGACTAAAGTTCCTGTTGAAAATATGTTGTCTGAAAGAGGAAATGGTTTCAAAATCGCAATGAACGCCTTGAACGTAGGTCGTATCAAATTGGCTGCTGCTTGTTTGGATGCTCAACGTAGAGTAATTACAGGAGCGGTGAACTATTCTAATGAAAGAATCCAATTTAACACTGCAATTTCTCAATTTGGAGCTATCCGTTCTAAATTGGCTGAGATGGCAACTTCTTGCTATGCAGGAGAAAGTGCTTCTTACCGTGCAGCAAAAGATATTGAAGATCGTATTACCGAACGTGAAGCTGCTGGTGCATCTCACCAAGAGTCAGAATTAAAAGGTGTTGAAGAGTATGCTATCGAGTGTTCTATCTTGAAAGTAGCTGTTTCTGAAGACGTTCAAAACTGTGCCGACGAAGGAATTCAAATCTTTGGTGGAATGGGATTCTCAGAAGACACTCCTATGGAAAGTGCTTGGAGAGATGCTCGTATTGCTCGTATCTACGAGGGAACAAACGAAATCAACAGAATGCTTTCTGTTGGTATGTTAATCAAAAAAGCGATGAAAGGGCACGTTGATTTACTAGGACCTGCTTCTAAAGTACAAGAAGAATTAATGGGAATTCCATCTTTTGAAACTCCTGATTATTCTGAATTGTTTGCTGAGGAAAAAGAAATGATCGGTAAATTGAAAAAAGCGTTCCTAATGGTTGCAGGTGGAGCTGTTCAAAAATACGGTCCAGACTTGGATGCTCACCAACAATTATTGATGGCTGCCTCTGATATCTTAATCGAAATCTATATGGCTGAAAGTACGATCTTGAGAACAGAAAAATTAGCCAAAACAAACGGTGCTGACAAAATCAAAGAACAAATCGCAATGGCACAATTATACTTGTACCAAGCAGTTGATATCATCACTCAAAAAGGAAAAGAAAGCATTATTTCTTTCGCTGAAGGTGACGAACAACGTATGATGTTAATGGGATTACGTCGTTACACTAAATATACGAATATGCCAAATGTGGTTGGTTTAAGAGAAACAATCACAACTAAATTAGGTGCAGAAAACGCATACTGCTTCTAATTACACAATCTTTTTTAGTTTTTATTTGTAAAAAGCCGCTATTGTCCCTGAATGACAAAGCGGCTTTTTTATTGGAAAATCTTTGTGTGTCTTTCCGAGGCACGAAGCACCCGAGCGAAGCAAACGGAGCGTTAGCTAATCTCATCTCGCATATCCTTTCCAATGATTTCTTGCCGCTTCATTTATTAGTGAGGTAGCTTCGTTCCTCGCAATGACTCATTTTGTGCAGATGTTTAATGCGAAAAACTGTTAGAAAAACTAAATATCTAATTTTGCAGTAAACCGCATGAGGGATTACTTCACTATATATTTATTTTCATAGGAGTTCAGTGAATTTTATTTGAAATAAGCTACCGAAGCAGCATGAATAGCCCGACCCCGTAAAGAAAAAAGCCCTACTCATCGCAACGGTGAGTAGGGCTTTTTCCTTTACGGGGGCACGCCCATGTTATTCTTCTAATTTAGAAAAATGCGACGTTAGTATTTATTATGCTGTAGTGTTTTCGGGAGTATCATCCATCCAGGCGGCAAATAATTTGTAGCCTATAGAAAATATGATTGGCCCAATAAATAAACCTACAAATCCAGACATCATGAATCCTCCAATTACACCAAGGAAAATGACTAGCATAGGTACTAGAGCTCCTTTTCCTAACAATAATGGTTTTAGGACGTTGTCAGATAGTCCGCTAATGATGAAAAACACAGACCATAAGGCCGCAGCAGTGGTATTATCCAGTGAAAACAGATAGGCAATTACCCCAAGATTGACGATAATAGGCCCAATTTGAATAATGGAAAGCATCAAACAAAGTACTGTTAACACACCTGCAAAAGGGATTCCAGCTCCAAAGAGTCCCACCGCTTGGATCAGGGTTTGGATAACGGCAACGCCCAATATCCCTTTGACAACCTGATACACCGTTGACACCGAAATTTCCAAGAATTCATCACCAGAACCACCAGAAATTCTCTTGATAAAATTTTTAGCCAAAGCTTGGGAACTTGTTGACACCATAAATACCCCAGCTATAATTAACGATAGAATTACCTGCAGTAAGGCAACGGTGGAACTGAGAACGCTTCCTAGCAATTTTTTGGATACCTCAACAATTTGTGCTTTGTATTGGAGTACTCCCGCTTTTAAATCTACTGACAATGTATAGAGAAAGTCGTAGGCCTTCTCCCCTATCACCGGCCAGTCTTTTATGTTTTGGCCTGGTGTAGCCACTTTCAGAGTACCGTTTTCAACTCCCGTTTTTACTTCGGCGATGTTTTCAGTAACTGTGTTTACTAATAATACGGTTGGCACAATAATGATAACTAATAGTAATGCTACGATTATGAATGAAGCCCAACTTTTGCGCCCACCTAATTTTTTTTGCAGGAAATCATATCCTGGATATAGCACAATTGCCAATATAATTGCCCACAGAATTGGCATCATAAAGGGTAATAATAGTTTAATACAAAATCCTAAAATTAGGAAAACTAGTCCTAGCTGTAAAATGACTTCAAAGATCTGTTTGCTTTTGTATGGGTTTGAATTTTCCATAAGAATTGATTTAAAGATTAGTTAAAAATTGTGAATATGTCTATTGCTTTTGTTTCTTTTTGGCATTGTTTTCATTGGCATCCGAAACAAGACGACCAATAAGGATAACGGGATACAAAACCCCTATAATGGCTTCGATTTGCACCATTGCCCTAGCAAAGGGATGCAAAGGAAAGATATCTCCATAACCGGTTGTGGTAATTGTTATATAACTGAAATACAAGAAATTTGCCTGCAAAGTGTTACTTTCAAAAGGCGGTAACGTGATTTGAAAAGCACCGGGAATGTGTTCATAGATAAACAAATAAATCACAGACCATAAATTGGCCAGAATCATATAAACCACTATGGAACCTATCACTCTGTATTCAGTTATTGGCCCTGGCTCAAAAACTTTTTTCAAAACCAACACAATCAAGAGTCCAAAAGTGGCGATGGTAAAAACGATATCGGCCAATAAAACAAATGGAGTCGGCCGGAAAACCGAAATCCATCCGAATAAGACAAAAAAGAAAGGAATGATCGTGAACAAGACAGTTTGTTTTTTGGATTTGGATAACGAAAAAATTCCCGCAATCAAAAACAACATCCAAAATACATTGATAATAACCATAAAGGAAGAATAGCTCCCAAATATTGGAATCAGGACAAAATGCATAATACAAAGCAAGACGAACATCCCGCTAAGCCCACTTTCTTTATCCCACAAATGATTCAAAAATAGAAATTGTTTATTTTTTGTCATAGTTTTTTAAAATTATGAGTTATGAATTATACCTTGACTTTTGACTTAAAACGGAATAGGCTCCACATCAACCCTTCCAATTGGTCGTCGTCCTAATCGAAACAAAAGGAGAACTAGAATCGGGAAGAAACACAGCGCTGCCATTACCAGATAAACATCTTTGTAAGCCAACATCATCGCTGACTGTGATGTTTGATTGGATAGGCTTTTTTCGGCCTTTTTTTGTGCTTCCCATGCCGATAAACCTTGAAGCATATAATAATTTTTATTCTTGTTCAACTGCGCTTTGGCCATCGGATTTAATTCCGTTAATTGTTGGCTAAGACCTGTTTTATGCTGCACATTCATATTGGAAATAAAAGTTCCTAAAATTGCCCCACCCAATAATGAGGCAAAAACAGCACGCGAAATCACACCGCTCATCATTCGGGAATCACCCAAAGGTTTAGGTACGTTTTCGGAAATATAAAGTGATGCCGCCGGGTACAAAAATCCAATGGCAAGTCCTTTGAATATAAAAGGTCCGAAAAAATCGGAGGTATCAATTTCTGGGTAAAATCTAAAATAAAGAAGGGTATGATACATTCCGTAACAGGCAAAACCCGTAATCCAAAGCGTAGCTAAATAGGTTCGTTTGAACAAAAGATAAGTTGATAACGGAATGGCTATGAAAAGCCCTATCAGAATGGCTAAATGAGTTCTTGCCACATAAATACTGTCGAAGCCTAAAATATTGGTCATAAAACCTGTTACAACACTTCCTGTGCCGTTCATCATTCCGGTATAAAAAAAGAGCAAAGAACCTAAAACTACGTTTCGGTACTTATACACATCGGTATTGATTATGGGATT
>DATEOV010000205.1:0-2687 GCA_035273645.1 Flavobacterium sp.
GTTCGTCACGATCTTTTTGATGACGATCAACACGCTTTTGAAAATCATCGTCCCATTTTCTAGCCGTTGCCACATACATTGGATTTTCAGCTAACTCTTTGGCTAAATTTTCGGCATAGCTGCTTTTTCCGGAACGTTCTCCGCCTGTAATTAGATAGATCATTTTATATGGTTCTTCTTTAATATTTTATAAATTCTGTCAAAACTGAGTTCGTTTTTTTTAGATGATGGCAAAAAAGCAAAAATCTCTCCCTTTAGCCCCGATAGCAGTGAAAATCCTTGTAAGCCGGGGTTCGGCTTACAAGATTGTAACGGATAGCGGGACGATGTTGCCTAAAATGCCAAATCTTTCTGCTCCAAAAAAATGATTTAATCCTAATTTTAAATTCTGTAAAAATCCGTTCAATCTGTGTAATCCGTGGCCTATCATCACAAAAAAAAGACAACCGTTTCCAGTTGTCTTTTGAATATAAATAGAAGCTTTTTTTGAATTAAGCTAGTTTTGCTAAAATACCATTGAAAGTTTCGCTTGGACGCATTGCTTTGTCAGTCAATGCTGGATTTGGTTGGTAATAACCACCAATCTCTTGAGCTTTACCTTGGGATCCTATTAATTCTCCGTTGATTTTAGATTCATTTGCAATAAACTCTGCAGAGATAGGAGCGAATGTTGCTTTCAATGCAGCGTCTTTGTCTTGAGCCGCCAAAGCTTCTGCCCAATACATTGCCAAATAGAAGTGTGAACCACGGTTGTCAATTCCACCTAATTTTCGAGTTGGAGATTTGTCTGTTGCCAAGAATTTTTCAGTAGCGACATCCAAAGTTTCAGCAAGAACAATTGCTTTAGAATTGTTTAATGTTTGCCCTAAGTGCTCCAATGAAGCTCCTAAAGCCAAAAATTCCCCAAGTGAATCCCAACGCAAGTACCCTTCTTGGATAAATTGCTCAACGTGTTTTGGAGCTGATCCTCCTGCGCCAGTTTCAAATAACCCACCACCATTCATTAACGGAACGATAGAAAGCATTTTTGCTGAAGTTCCTACTTCCAAGATTGGGAATAAATCGGTTAGGTAATCACGTAATACGTTTCCTGTTACCGAGATAGTATCCAATCCTTTGATGATACGCTCCAAAGTAAAGTTTGTAGCCTCAATAGGATTTAGGATTCTTATATCTAAACCAGTTGTATCGTAATCTTTTAAATATTTCTCTACTTTCTGAATTAATTGTTTATCGTGTGCTCTATTGTTATCCAACCAGAAAACAGCAGGAGTATTAGACAAACGAGCTCTGTTTACGGCTAGTTTTACCCAGTCTTGAATTGGAGCGTCTTTTGCTTGACACATTCTGAAGATATCGTTTGTTTCTACGCTTTGTTCCATCAAAACAGTTCCGTTTGTATCGACAACGCGAACAACTCCGTCTGCTTTCATTTGGAATGTTTTGTCGTGAGAACCATATTCTTCAGCTTGTTGTGCCATCAATCCTACGTTTGGAACACTTCCCATTGTAGTTGGTACAAAAGCACCGTGTTTTTTACAAAAATCGATAGTAGCTGTATAAACACCGGCATAACATCTGTCCGGGATGATCGCTACAGTATCTTGTTGTTTTCCGTCTTTGTTGTACATCTGTCCAGAAGTACGGATCATTGCAGGCATAGAAGCATCTACAATCACATCTGAAGGAACGTGAAGATTAGTGATTCCTTTATCTGAATTTACCATTGCTAAAGCTGGTCCGTTTTCGATAGCTTGTGCAATTGCAGCTTCCACTTCGGCTTGTTGAGGATGCCCTGCAATTTTTGCATAAACATCACCTAAACCATTATTAGTGTTGATATTTAATTCTGAAAATAATGTAGCGTATTTTTCGAATACATCTGCAAAATAAACTTCAACGATAGCGCCAAATATAATAGGATCTGAAACTTTCATCATTGTTGCTTTCAAGTGAACTGAAAGTAAGATATTTTGTTCTTTAGCCTCTTTAATTGTTTTTGCTACAAAAGATTTCAAAGCATTAAGGTGTAAAACAGAACTATCAATGATTTCTCCAGATTTCAAAGGAGTACTTGCTTTAAGAACTGTAGCAGTACCATCTTTCGCAACAAATTCTATTTTTACATCAGTGGCATCGGCTAGAGTAACTGATTGTTCACTTCCGTAAAAGTCACCGCTTTCCATAGAAGCTACGTGAGTTTTTGAATCGGCAGTCCAAGCACCCATAGAGTGTGGATTTGCTTTTGCGTAATTTTTAACAGCTTTTGGAGCTCTACGATCTGAATTTCCTTCACGTAAAACTGGATTTACAGCTGATCCTAAGATTTTAGAATATTTTGCTTTGATTGCTTTTTCTTCTTCGCTTTGTGGATCTTCCGGGAAATCAGGCAAAGCATAACCGTGAGATTGCAATTCGGCAATAGCAGCTTTCAATTGTGGAATTGACGCTGACACGTTTGGTAATTTTATAATATTTGCTTCAGGAGTAGTAGCCAATTGACCTAATTCCAATAAAGCATTTTTAGTTTTTTGATCGTCCTTTAAAAATTCCGAAAAATTCGAGATGATTCTTCCGGCAAGTGAAATGTCTCTTGTCTCAATTTCGATATCAGAAGTAGCAGTAAATGCCTGAACAATTGGTAAGAAAGAATAGGTTGCCAATAAAGGAGCCTCATCTGTAAGTGT
>DATEOV010000206.1:0-7600 GCA_035273645.1 Flavobacterium sp.
TCCAGGACAGAATCTGTTTTTTCGTCCAAAATTTTTCTAGTATTTAGAATTTCAATGTTTACAGAGGGGCCGATGCCTTCATAGCATACCATTTTATTATTGTAATATCGTTGGTTCGAAAGAGATTTGTCTTTTTCATAATACCTCCCCTTTCGATCTCTTCTCTGGTCTGATAATCATTCGTAACGATTGGTCTTTTGAGAAATAAGCAATCATCCAATGGTAAAAAGTATTGATTCTATTGCGATAGGTTATCAAAGACATCAAGTGAACAAATAACCAAATCATCCAAGCCAAGAATCCTTTGAAATGCATTTTTGGTTTTGGTAAATCGACTACGGCTTTGTTTTTTCCAATGATCGCCATTGAGCCTTTATCATTGTATTTAAAGGGTTTTAATGGCTTGTTTTGAACCATTGATTTGAAGTTTTCGGCTAGATTTATTCCCTGTTGGATAGCGACTTGTGCGACTTGCGGGTGACCGCCCGGGAAATCTACATCGTTGAGTTGGATGCAGGTATCGCCAATGGCGTAGATGTTATTGGTAGCGTTTACTTTGTTGAAAGCGTCAGTTGCCATTCGTTTGCCACGACCATAACTTTCTGCCGGAATTCCTTCAAATTCACTTGCCGAAACTCCTGCCGCCCAAATCAAGTTTTTGGTTTGTATGGTTTTTCCATCGGCAAAGAAAACGGTATCGTCTTTATAATCCACGACACGGGTGTTTAGTTTTACGACAACTCCAAGTTTTGTTACGGCTTCGAGTGTATCTTCCTGTGATTCTTTGCTCATTGGGGATAATAAGGCATCTCCCCCATCGATTAAATAAACGTTGCTGGCGGTTGTGTCTAATTCGGGATACTCTTTGAGTAAAATGCTTTTTCGCATTTCGGCAAACATTCCAGAAACTTCGACTCCTGTGGGGCCACCTCCAACAACTACAATGGTTAAGAGTGTTCTTCGCTTGCGGATGTCTTTGCAAATGGCTGCTTTTTCGAGGTTTTTCAATAATGCATTGCGCATTTCAATGGCATCATTGAGGGTTTTCATCGGAATGGCATTTTTCTTAACATTTTCCATCCCGAAATAACTGGTTTCGGCGCCTGTTGCAAAGACCAAGTGATCGTACTGCAATTCGCCGTTATTGAGGATGATTTTGTTTTCGGCAGGAATTACTTTGAGTAATTCGCCTAAACGAAACTGCAGGTTCTTTTTGCCTGCAAAAAACTTTCGGAAAGGATAACTGATACTTGAGGGTTCCAAAAAAGCTGTGGCTACCTGATAGATGAGTGGCGGAAAGAAATTATAATTGTTTTTGTCAACAAGGGTTACTTCAATTCCTTTTTGGTTGGCGAGTTCTTTGGCTAAATTAATTCCAGCGAAACCTCCTCCTATGATTACTATTTGCATATTTACTTTTATTAGTTAATAGCTGTTAGTAAATGGTAAATGTCATTAAGCTAAAGAATTCTTGCTAAGTCTTTTTTTAATTATCTCTCGCAAAGGCGCGAAGTCGCAAAGAAATCGGTTCTAAACTTTGCGTCTTCGCGTCTTTGCGAGGAAAAGATAAAGCTTAACTTAATTAGATTAGGCTAATCACTTATTACTAGTCACTAATAACTTGCTATGACCATAAAAGTACAATATATATTAGGAGCAAATGTTAGTTTTTGAATTTTTTAACAGGCTTTTCTGCTATTTCGGTTTTGTTTTGCAACAAATAATTAGCTAACAATTTTTCGATCAATTCGTCTTTGGTAAGATGATGAAAAATGGTTTTAATTTTTGTTTTTAATTCGGTGTCAACATCGTGATTCGGTTTGGTTTTGAAGATTTGCTTCGCCCATAAAAGGGTGTTGTTTTCTTCAATACTCGCAACAGACGGTTTTTTGTATTTGGTAAACTGGATTCCCAATTCTCTTTCAAAATCAGCAATTTCAGCTACTTCTTCGGGTTGCAATACGGTCAAAGAAAGTCCTTTGGCCCCTGCCCTAGCCGTTCTTCCGCTACGGTGAACGTATACTTCATAGACATCCGGCAAGTGATAATTGACTACGTAAGAGATTTCTTTTACGTCAATTCCCCTTGCAGCCAAATCGGTTGCCACCAAAATATTGATGTGCCCCTCACGGAATTGCTCCATGATTCGGTCACGGATTCCCTGTGACAAACTTCCGTGCAATGCTCCTGATGAAAATCTATTGATTGCCAAGTTTTTGGCTAATTTATTAACGGCAGCTTTGGTTTTACAAAAGATAATACCGCGCTCACCATCTTTGGAATTCAAGAAATGCATTAAAACATCCAGTTTTTCTATAGGATCTACAACAATATAGTTGTGATCAATCCCTTGATTACCTACAGTTTCCATACTGGCGCTTACCGTCACTACGTTTTTGTTTAGGTAATTCTGGATTAACTGCTTGATTGTTCCAGGCATAGTAGCCGAAAACAAAAAGGTTCTGTATGTTTTAGGTAATTCGGTTATGATTTCGTCCAAAGCTTCTTTAAGAATAGACACCATTTCATCGGCTTCGTCGAGAACGAGGAATTTGGTTTCTTTTAGGCTTATGGCTTTTCGCTGCAATAAATCGATCAAACGACCTGGTGTTGCTACGACAATTTGTGTTGGCGTTTTTAAACGTTCGATTTGCGGTTTGATTGGGATTCCTCCACAAACGGCAGCTATTGAAACTTCAGGAAGGTATTTGGCATAACTCTCCAGATTATTGAAAATTTGTTGCCCCAATTCTCTTGTAGGTACTAGGATTACGGCTTGTACAGCAGCAACATTGGTGTCTATCAATTGCAATAAAGGCAATCCAAAAGCAGCGGTTTTTCCCGTTCCTGTTTTGGCAAGCCCCACAATATCGGTAGTGTTTGCTAACAATAAGGGAATGGTTTTTTGCTGAATTTCGGTTGGGGTTACAATTCCCATTTCGGTAATCGCTTTTAGTGTACCTTTTGAAACTCCTAAATCTGAGAATTGTGTTGACATACTTTTTGTTTTTTTAATTGTAAAATGCTAATTGAATAGCAGAATGTAGTTTTAGCCCCGATAGCAGTGGAAATCCTTGTGAGCCGGGGTTCGGCTCACAAGATTGTAACGGATAGCGGGAAATAGCTCCTAAAAATTATTTATATAAATCAAAATAGAGACACATTGCTTGCGTCTCTACGTTGAAATTTGATGTTTTATTAATCGAGTTCGTTCATGACTTTTTCACGGTATTTTTTTCCGATTAACAATGTCATTTTTAGTTTATAATCGTCCATTAACCATTCTCTGTAGTTTTTACTGCATTGGCTAAGGCATTTTGAAAAACGTTTTACACGGTATTCGATATCGGCTTCCAGTTCTTTTGAAAGCGCTTTGGCTTCCTGCAATTCTTCGGTATTGTCTACACACATGGCTGCGTGTTGATCAATCGATTTTTCTAAAACTACTTTGGATCTTAAGTTCTGAGCTATAGCGAGTTTGTGTTCTTCATCTACATCAAAAGTTACATCTGCTGTTTTGCTGAACTTAGCGCGCAAATCAGGAGGCATAGCATATTTGAAATGCAATTCGATTTCGCTATCGTCTCTTAAATTCTCCAAGTAAAACTCAGGGGATTTAAAAATATGCTGCCAGTTTACAGGATCGCTCCACAGTCCAAAACGAGCTGCATTATTCCCTAGATCAATTACCGAAAATTCATCTTTGTTAGGCAGTTTTCGAGAACCACGACCTATCATTTGGAAATACAATGTCAACGATTTTGTTGCTCTGTTCAATATAATGGTTTCAACGGTTGGTTCGTCAAATCCGGTTGTAAGGATCCCCACCGAAGTTAGAATCGCATCCGGAGTGTGCTTGAACCAGTGTAGAATTTCTTTTCGTTCCTCGTTGCTGCTGGTGTTATCCAAGTGACGAATTCCATATCCTGCTTCTCTAAAAGTTTCATACACATAGAGAGATGTGTTGATTCCGTTGTTGAAAATCAGGGTCTTTTTTCCTAAAGATTTTTCGGTATAAGCATGCAATAATTTTTCTTGCATCGCCATATTGGTGTATAAATCATCTGAAGATTTTACGGTATAATCTCCGTTGATACCTACTTTTAAAGATGTTAATCCAACATCATAACTATAGGTAACGGCTTTTGCCAAGAAACCGTTTTCTATTAATGAGCTAATGGTGTCACCCACGATTAGTTCATCATAGCTTTGGTGCATTGGTAATTTTATGTTTGAACTCAAAGGAGTAGCTGTTACTCCAAGGATGAATGCATTTTTGAAAGATTTCAATAATTTTCGGAAGGAATTGTAATGCGCCTCATCGATAATCACCAAACCAATATTGTCTAAATGTAGTTTTTCGTCATTGATACGGTTTTTCAAAGTCTCAACCATGGCCACGAAACAAGAATAGTCATTTTGGTCCGGAAGTTCTTTTACTTTACTGTTGATGATTTTGTTTTTTACATCAAAACCTTTTAACATTTTTGAAGTTTGCTTACACAACTCGATACGGTGAGTTAACACTACCACTTTTTTGTTGTGTTGTGACAAATAACGGCGAACGATTTCAGAAAAAATTACAGTTTTTCCTCCACCAGTAGGCAATTGGTATAATAAATGGTGTTGTCCAGGAGCATTGTCTATACGCTCAAATATGGCGTCAATGTCTCCTTGTTGGTAAGCGTAAAGTTCTTTTTTGGCTTCGATTTCAATTTCTAAACTCTCTTGATGCATTGTATATTTTTCAATTTTTGCAAAAATACGCCTAAAAAACAGTTATTCGGTCAATTTTTTTTAAAAATATATAGGACGGATTAATTAAAATCGGTTACAAACGGCTCTTTTTAGTTCTCCAAAAGTTCAATATTTGTTTTGAAATCAGTGGTATTCATCCATTTTTGGTCTGATGCTTCATCGCAAATAGCAATTAATCTGCTTTTAAATTCGCTGATAATTCCATTTGAAATAATGAATTTTAAGGCTTGTTCGAAAGAATTGAACATGCTTTTGTAAAATAATTCCTGTTTCACGAGGTTTTCTGCAGAGAAAGTCTGGGCAATTTCGATGTTATATAGCATTACGTCGGCAATGACAAAAGGATCTACACCCAATAAAATAAAATGCTTGATGTATTTTTGGGCAACCGAGCGTCTCATTTTTGGTTTTTTTCTTTTGCCTTTGGTTTGCAGTGGAAAATATTCATGGGAGATTTTGAGTTTGCATTCCTGTAATAAGGTTTCCTCCTTTGGGTTGAAGACAAAATTGTAATAAACTTTTACGGGAGGGAACTTTTCATACAATTCGAGAATTTGCTCTTCTAATTGCTCTTTATTGAGTTCATTCAGATATTTTTTTAAATCGCGCTTGCTCATTTTCAAAGTTTAAGAATACAAAAGTAATTTAGTTTTCTAATGAATACACCAATAATGATTGATATTGACTAATTTTGCCGCTTATAATTGCAAAAACAACTACAAATGCTTAAAATTTTCAAGGTTACTGCCATTTTAGAAGGTATCTCTTATTTGGTTTTATTTTCGAATATGCTTTTTATTAAGCCAACAAATATGGAACTTTACAAAACATTGCTTTATCCAATCGGGATGAGTCATGGTATATTATTTATTGGTTACGTTTTATTGGCTTTTTTATTGAAAAAGTCTCAAAAATGGGATTTTAAGACCTTTGGAATTATACAAATTGCTTCATTAGTGCCGTTTGGTACCTTTTATATAGAAAAAAAATTCCTTTAAAATATGAACAAACTCATTCATTCCATTTTTAGTTTTCTCTATCCTATTTTTAGGGATTGGGGAATGAGTAGAAGTGTGTCCACCTATTTGAGTTTGTTTTTCAATATTATTTTGCTTTGCTTTTTGGCGTATGGATTGTATGTGGTTTTCCGATTTATATTGGTAACCATCATGGCAATTGTAGCCCAAAGAACCAAAACTAAATTTGATGATTTATTGGTAACTAATAAAACGGCTAAGTATATCGCTTATTTGGTTCCGTTGTTTTTTGTCTTTAGATCTGTTCCTGTGATTTTGGATAAGTTTGAATACTGGGAAAGCATCTTTGGTAAAGCCGTTGGGGTTTATATTGTTTTGTTGATTTTATGGATAATCCGAACCATTTTTAATTCCCTACGTGATTATTTAAAATTGATGCCAAGATATAGCGACAAGCCTATCGACAGTTTTATTCAGGTTATCATGATTGTGCTGTGGATGTTTGGAATTGCGCTGATTATTTCAAAACTGTTTGATATTGACCAAAAGGAATTGCTGACTATTTTGGGAGCTGTATCGGCAGTAATCATTTTAGTTTTTAGAGATACTATTTTGGGTTTTGTGGCAAGTGTTCAAGTTGCGATAAACGATATGGTTCGTATTGGTGACTGGATTACTATGGATCGTTATGGCGCCGATGGTGATGTGATAGAAATCAATCTGGCTACAGTGAAAGTTCGAAATTTCGACAATACCACAACGACGATTCCAACTTATAGTTTGAGCTCTGATTCTTTTCAAAACTGGAGAGGAATGCTCAATTCAGATGGAAGACGAATTAAGCGACATATTACCATTAAAGCAAATAGTATTCGTTTTCTGGAAGATAATGAGCTTATCGATTTAAAGAAAATTGATCTTTTAAGTGCTTATATTGATTCTAGGAAAACAGAAATAGATAATTACAATAGCGGCCATAAAATAGATAAAAGCTTGGCTATTAATGGTCGTAACTTGACCAATTTAGGTTTGTTTAGAAAATATATCACTCAATACTTACATCAATATCCGGGATTAAATAGAGATATGCTGATGCTTTGCAGACAATTACAGCCTACTCCTTATGGTGTTCCTCTTGAAATATATGCCTTTTCAAAAGACAAACGTTTTGAAAATTACGAATATATTATGGCTGATATTTTTGACCATATCATTGCTTCGGTTTCTTATTTTGATTTGGAAATCTTTGTAATGCCTTCTGAAAATGTAGTGAAGCCTTAACTATATACTAATGGGAGGAGAAAAGAATTTAACTACTTGAATCTGTTGAAATTGAATGTAAATGGAACGCAAATTCAGCAGATTTAAGCAGTTTTTTAATGATTGAAATTAATAAAGACTCAGAATCTTAGCGACTCAGAATTTTAGTTTCTTTCCTAACCTATCCTATCTTTTACATATTCAATTTCCGTTTTTCCGTGTGCTTTTGGTTTCCCATCATCTCCTAAATTTACCATTGTAGTGCTGTCGATAGTGATGATTGTTTCGCGTGTCATCATATTTCGGGCCTCACATATTAATTCAATTGAACTACGCCCAAATTTTACAACGTCAATTCCAATTTCGATGATATCACCTTGTCTTGCAGAACTTCTAAAGTTGATTTCAGACATATGTTTGGTAACAATTCTGGAATTTTCTAATTGAATAATGGTGTATAAAGCCAGCTCTTCGTCTATCCAAGCCAATAATTTTCCACCAAATAATGTCCCGTTAGGGTTTAAATCTTCTGGTTTTACCCATTTTCTAGTATGAAATCGCATAATTTTTTATTTAATAATGCTAAAATAAGATATTGCTAACAG
>DATEOV010000207.1:0-6420 GCA_035273645.1 Flavobacterium sp.
GGAAGATGTAGAAGTGGCCAGAATCATGCAAAAATACGATCTTGAAGCCATACCGGTAACTGACGAGTTGGATAGATTAGTAGGTCGAATTACAATTGACGATATTATTGACGTAATCAAAGATGAAGCTGATAAAGATTACCAGTTGGCTGCGGGTATTACCAATGATATTGAGTCTAACGATAGTGTTTATGAATTAATCAAAGCACGTTTGCCTTGGTTGCTAATCGCAATGGTGATTGAAATTGTGGCTTCGTTTGTGTTGAAAGGTAATGAAGATATGTTTGAAAAATTTTCAACCTTGATTATTTTTGTACCATTACTTTCTGCTACAGCTGGAAATATTGGGGTTCAAGCTTCAGCGATTGTGGTTCAAGGTTTGGCAAACGGTACCCTCAAAAATTATAGTCGCAGTTATTTCAGCAAAGAACTAAGAGTGTCTATGACTTCAGGGTCTATTATTTCCTTATTCTTGTTAGGGTATCATTCGATTATGTATCAACAATATTTAGTAGGTTTTGCTATTTCTATATCAATGGTTGTGGTAATTTTATTCGCAGCGACTTTGGGGACTTTAGTGCCTCTTTTTCTACACAGAAAAAAAATTGACCCCGCTATAGCAACTGGGCCTTTTATTACTACTTCAAATGATGTTTTTGGAATAATTATTTATTTTTGGATAGCTAGATTGATATTAGGATATTAACTATCGATAGTTTTAGAATTTAACAATTATCCCGAATTTATTTATATTAAAAAATAATAAATTCGGGATTTTTCGTGTACTTTGTAACCTGATCGTTTCTGCTCCATTTGAGGAGAATTTAAAGTAAGTATTGAATGCTTTTTTGGTATTCCAAATACTATTAACCAACCAAAGAATAAAATAAACCGAAATGAAAGTACATATTATAGGCGGAGGAAACCTTGGAGCTTCTATCGCAATAGGAATAGCAAAATTCACTTCCAATAACCAAGTAACCGTAACCAGACGTAATATAGCGCCAATTTTTCATTTAGAAGATTTGGGAATTACTATTACTACAGACAATACAAGCAACATTCAAGAAGCTGATATCATTATCTTGACGATAAAGCCATATCAAGTTGATACTGTTTTGGCTGAGATATTGCCTGCTATTTCAAACAAAGTAATCGCTTCAGCCGTAAGTGGATTATCTATAGAGAATTTGCAAAACAAAATAGGGGATAACCATAGTGCAGTCCGCATTATGCCTAATATTGCAGCACAATTTGGTGCATCGGCAACTTGTATCGCCTTTCATGAAAAAAACAAAGAAAAGGCTCAAGCAACAGTAGCGCTTTTTCAAGCATTGGGAACTGCTCCTATCATTGATGAAAAATTGATGGATGCTGCAACCGTTCTCGCTGCAAGTGGAACTGCTTTTGCTTTGCGTTACATCCGTGCATCGATGCAAGCAGGAATTGAAATAGGTTTTGATTGGCAAACAGCTTTAGCTATTTCAGCTCAAACCGTAAAAGGAGCTGCCGAAATGCTGCTTGAGGAAAAAGGACACCCAGAGCAATTGATCGACCGCGTAACTACACCACAAGGTTGTACGATTGCAGGGTTAAACGAAATGGAATTACACGGTTTCAGTTCTTCTTTAATCAAAGGAATTAAAACTTCACTGAAACAAATTAAGGGATAAAAATCACTTGGGCGTGCCACCATAAAAAAAAGGGGCGAGCTCATCGTACTGGTGAGTTCGCCCCTTTCCTTTATGCTGTCAGGCTGTCCGCGTTACTTCGGTAACTTGCTTCCATCCTTCACGCGATAACCAACATCTTAAAGGGTTATAAGGTGTTTTTGTCTTTTATGTGAATAAAGCTTTTAATTCAGTGGCATCATGAGGATTCATTTTACCAGCCAATACTAAGCTTAATTGTTTTCTTCTCAAAGCAGCATCATAACGTTGTTTTTCCAATTCTGTTTCAGGTTCAATCAACGGTACTTCTACAGGTCTTCCTGTATCATCAACTGCCACAAATGTGTAAATTGCTTCATTAGCCTTGGTTCTGTTTCCGGACTGACGGTCTTCTACCCAAACGTCCAGATAAATTTCCATTGAACTTTTAAAAGCTCTGGATACTTTTGCTTCAATTATAACAACACTACCCAATGGGATGGATTTGTTAAAAGCTACGTGATTTACAGATGCAGTCACACCAATACGGCGTGAATGTCTTCCGGCTGCAATACTTGCTGCGCGATCCATTCTTGCCAATAATTCCCCCCCAAATAAGTTATTCAAAGGATTGGTTTCGCTCGGTAAAACCAAATCGGTTAATATCGTCAAGGATTCTGAAGGATGTTTTGGTGTCATACTTTTTATATGAGAATTATTAATTTTAATTTAATTTGAATCTTTAGTTTAGCCAATATACAGCCATCACCGAAGGAATAAAATACAATACAATGGTTCTTGCACCGTCATAATCTTTAGCCAAACGTTGTCCAAAAAGCAACATGATAAGAGTGATACAAGAAAAAATGGCACCGTATAAACCGTATAGTCTTCCGCTGTTTAGGGCTATTTCTATAGCGCCTACCACGCATAAAATGCCTGAAATTAACTCTAAAATTAAAACATTTACCAAAGCTAATGGCACTTGATTGCGTAATGGAGTTTCTGCAAAATGTTCTTTAAGCCAGTCGATATTGTCTTTCCAATGGAATAGTTTATCCTGTGAAGACTGTAAAAAAGTGATAGCTAAAAAAACTAAGATTAAAATAGAGGCAATGTTATTCATGGGGTTTTATTTTTTATGAATTAAACGAGTAAGTTTTATGGATAAATCTGTTAAAATTATTTTGGCATTACCATTGCGTTCTATATGATACATCGCATCCGATAATTCTTTAAATATTTCAGTAATGTTATTCCCGTTTACAAAAGGGGCAAAGTTTTCAAGTTTGAATTTCTCAACTTTGGGCTCAATGTAAACAAGTGTTTTTGTCTCGTAATTAAGTAACAAAGCTTGACGGAACATTTCGATACAAAATTGGAGAAATTTCTTTTGTGTCTCTCTTCCTAAAGTCGCAATCTGTTCACTCCATTCAATTAAGTCTTGTATGGCTGCTGCGTTTCCTTTTGCTTTAAATGCTGCCCGTACCCAAGTAACAAACCATTGTTCGAAGGGCAGAGCGTCATTGTCATCATATAATAGGTGTAAGGCTTTACTATAATTTCCCTGAGATTGATGAGCAATTTTTAAAGCTTTTTTAAGTTCAATTTTTTCTCTTTCGATAAGTCCCTCAGCAATAACTTGCTCACTTAAACCGCTAAAATGTGTGATTTGGCAACGTGAACGAATTGTTTGAATGATATCTTCTTCATTTTCGGAGATGAGAATAAAAACTGTTTTTTCAGGCGGTTCTTCGAGTAATTTAAGTAGTTTATTGGAAGCAGCAATGTTCATTTTATCTGCCATCCAGATAATCATTATTTTGTATCCACCTTCATACGATTTTAAGGAAAGAGATTTTAAAATTTCCTGAGCATCATCAACGCGAATTTCTCCTTGTTTATTCTGAACACCCAATTTGGCATACCAATCAAATAAGCCCCCGTAAGGATTTTCTAAAACAAATTGTCTCCAATCTACAATAAAATCAATACTTTTTGGTTTTGCTTTTATTTCCTCGGTAGTAACAGTTGGATATATGAAATGTAAATCGGGATGAGATAATTTTTGAAATTTAAGACTGCAGGATTCGTTTAGAGCTCCATTATTGTTGCATAGGATATGATGAGTATAGGCAATAGCCATAGCTAAAGTTCCACTGCCTTCAGGACCAATGAATAATTGAGCATGCGGTATTCTGCCTAAATTAGCACTTTGAATTAAGTGATTTTTAATGTACTCTTGCCCTAAAATTTTCGAAAATTCCATGAAGCAAAGATAGGAGAAAATGATAGTTTCAAAAATTTTCTGTTGCAAAGTTTGTTTTTTGATGAGTTTTGAAGGAAAATTTCAAAAGAAGAGCTGGAGTAATATTTATTCACTTTTCAACCGTCAGCTGTTAATAACTTCTGTATTGTTTTTCTCTTTTTTTATTTATGAAGTTTAGTACTACAATAATAATAAAGTAAAAACCTATATAAAGTATTAAATTTCAATTAGCTATTATTTTTTTTAAATGCAATTTATCTCGACAAAAGGTTATGTTTACTCGGTGTAAAACAGTTTTTTCGCTCAATTTGGAATTAAAAAGATCTTTAATTTTTTCTATAGGAGTTGCAAATTCAATTTAATTGTATATTTTTGTTTTATTAATTAATAAATCCAAGTTATGAAAGGGAAAATTATATTTTTCAGTATTGTTATGTTAGCATTAACTTCTAAAGGCTTCGCACAGGCAAAACCAAATATGCCAAAAAGTATAATTAGCACTTCTGCTTCACTACGTACTTATTATGATGATAAGGCGCTTAGAGCTATGTCTAAAGGGGAATTGGTAGAATTGTACATTGAGCGCATGAAAGTAATTGTCAAAACATTACCTCATATTGCATTGGCTACTAAACCAGGTGTAACTATGACAGACTTAGGTATTCCAGACGATACAGATAATAGAAAAGCATTGGATTTAGAAACTGAAGCAACACAAACTTATCTAGAAATCACTGTGAATTTCTTAAGAAAAATGCTTCCTTATGCTGATAAAAATCAATTAGTGACTATGGTTTTGTTCTATGAGCAAACTTTGAAATCATTACATGAAGTTGAGCACCAATAGAAAAAATGTTTTTAGGTAAGATGTCACAATCTTAAGCTAATTTTGATCTTTTACTCTTTAATGAGATAATAAACTCTTGACCTACGGAGATTACGAATAATAATTTAATACCCCCAAACCTATGAAAAATATATTTATTATATGGGTTTTCCTTATGACTGTTTGCATCGTAAATGCACAACAAGAGAAAGGTATAATTGGATCAAGCAATTGGTTGAATAACTGGACTGAATTTAAACCTAGCAAAGCTGATTATGGCGAAGCTACACAGATTTTGGCTGGTAATATTACTGAGAATACTAAACTTGTAAAAAAAGATGTTTACATTATTCAAGGTAATGTTTACGTGACTAATAACGCAATTCTTACAATTGAACCTGGTACAGTGATTATCGGTGACGGTGAGTCGAAAGGTACTTTGATCATTACCAAAGGTGCACAAATTCTTGCGGAAGGTTTAGAAACAGATCCTATTGTTTTTACTTCCAATAAATCTTTAAAGAAAGCTGGTGATTGGGGAGGTCTTATTATCCTTGGTGACGCTCCAATCAATAAGTTTGGAAATTATTCTGCTGTTAATTTTGATTTAGATCCTAGTTTAACTACTTATGGAGGAAATAATCCTGCAAGTTCTTCTGGTGTTTTGAAGTTCGTAAGAATTGAATACGCTGGTAAAAAAGTAAGAGGCTCCTCAGAGAGTTTTAATGCTCTTTTACTAGGAGGAATTGGTAATAAAACAATCTTAGAAAACATTATGGTAAGTTATGCTGCTGGAGACTCTTTTGAAGTTCTTGGTGGTGAACCTGTAATGACTAAAATGGTTTCTTATAAATCTAACGGAATAGATTTTAAATTTACTTTAGGAACACAGGCTAAAATTGATAATTCATTAGCAATTAGGTCTTCTTATTTGACAAGTAGTGCTGGATCTCGTTGCTTAGATGTTTCTTCATATACTAAGAAAGAAGAAGTAGATTTTACAAAAAAACAAACCCTAGTTACTGCAACTAATTTAACACTTGCAAATGATAGTGATAATATAGATCAGGATATTAAAGCAGGTTTAGTAAAAGAAGGTGTATATGTTGCTGAAAATTGTTCTTTAGTTTTAAGAAAAAGTGTGATTTCTGGATTTAGCCCAGCAGTTGTATTTGATAATAAAATTGAAATTAACGACAAGAATCTTAAGAAAATTAGAATCGAAGAAATGTACTTGAATTTCTGTAATGGTAATATCTTTACAGAAGGATCTACTGAAAATGAAGATTTAGAGAGTTATTATGGTAATACTGTATTCTTTAATTTACATTCTAAAACGACAAATTTAGAGACCTTTAATGATTTTGCAAACCCTAGAAAACCTGACTTTAGGTTGGCACTTTCAAAATTTACAGCAGCAACTAAATAAAATTTATAATTGTTTTTGAATTGATAAAATGAAAGTTGGACCTAATAGTAAACGAGGTTTAGCTTTCATTTTATTAATTTAAACTAGTTTTTAGCATTCTTGTTGTGTAAGAATTAGCTTAACCTGGTAATTGGTTGAGAGTCCAATGATAATTTGCGAATTGCATATGCCTCTATGAATAGCAATAAATATCAACATATGAAAAGCAAACCTACTTCTTTTTTTTCTTTCGGTTCATTTATGTTTT
>DATEOV010000208.1:0-3678 GCA_035273645.1 Flavobacterium sp.
CCTCAAGTTTGTTTTTGATTTTATAAAGCCCTAATCGATGTGCTAACGGAGCGTAAATGTATAAGGTCTCAGATGCCAGTTTGACTTGTTTGTGGTCTTCCATCGAGTCCATAGTCAGCATATTATGCAATCTATCGGCTATTTTTATCAGGATTACCCGAACATCATCATTTAGAGTCAATAGCATTCTGCGGAAATTCTCAGCTTGCATTGAAACATTAAGGTCTTTTTGTACCAATGATATTTTGGTTAATCCTTCAACCAATTGGGCGATTTTAGGATTAAACATTTTTTCAATGTCTTTGACAGTGATTGGCGTGTCTTCAACAACATCGTGCATTAAGGCCGCAGCAATGGAAGTTGCTCCCAAACCAATATCGGAAGCTACAATTTTGGCCACCGCGATAGGGTGGAAGATATAGGCTTCACCCGATTTGCGACGTTGGTCTTTATGGGCATCAACAGCCACGTCAAATGCCTTGCGTATCAGTTTTTTATCATCTGTGGTTAATGTTTGGTAACTGATACGCAGTAACTCTTTATATTCTTGAGCAATTGCTTTGTTTTCTTTTTCTATATCGATTTCTATCATAACGGCATGGTTCAATTCCTAAAAATAAGATTTTTTTAGGAGATGCGCAAGGGAAAGAAAGGGATTTTGGAATTTAAATGGCAGAATTCAAAAAGCTGATTTTAGATTTTAGAAAGGAAAAAAATGTATGTCCCTAATATAAATTGACTTTTGTGGTCAACTTATACCAGGGACATACAAAATAAATATATTTAATTACAGCAATTGAAAAAAAAATAATTTCCAAACGCTACAAATGAAATTCTGTTATTTAAAATACTTTTTTTAAGTCCAAATCCTGAAAATCATAACTAAAATCAGTTAACTCAGAAATGGGTTTCATTTTGATTGCAATTGCCTTACCAGCTGCATCAAATTCAAAATTCAAATGCGCATCTGCATGGAAATAAGCATTATTCCATTTTACGATCAAGTTTTTGTCTTTGTGAAGAAACAATTCTCCTGTAAGTCCTGGAGAACGTTTGGAAGCAAAAAATAATTTCCCTTTCTTTTCACTAATTACAATTTCGCCAAACCATACGTCTTTATATGTGCCAACATAATTGTTGAAGTCAATTTTGATATTGTCTTTTTTATTTTTGGCAACCAATGCCCAAACTTCGTCAGTGGTTTTATCACCTGCTTCCTCATCTTCTTTTTCCCATTTTCTGTAAATCGTAACATAATCATCCGATTTTATATCCAGATAGCTGTCTTTTATAGTATTAGATATCGCGTAAAAAGCATCGCCTGATTGCTGATTAGTCAAAACTATAATTCCTAAATTAATCTCAGGAAGTAGAGTAACTAGAGTGACAATTCCTTCATGACTTCCAGAGTGCCTTACTTGTTTGTACCCTTTTACATCAGTTAGATACCAGCCCAATCCATAAGAAGCAAAATGGGTGTTGTAAGGTGGTTTTGTAGTTGCAGGCATTATAGTTTGTGGAGTCCACATCTCATTGTGTTCTTTCTCTGAGAATAATTGTTTGTTTTCGCTTCCATATTTTCCATTGTTCAATTGCATTATTATCCATTTACTCATATCGTTTACACTTGAGTAAATACCACCAGCAGCATCCATTGTTTGACCTTTGTCTCTTGTTATCACTTTCAGTTTTCCATCAATGGGTACATGAGGAACAATAACATTACTGGTGTCTTTTAATCGGACAAATGAGGCTGCACTGTTTTTCATATCCAATGGCTTCATAATTCGGGTTTCAACAAAATCGCACCAACTCATACCGCTCACTTTATGAACTACTTCTCCGGCAACCATGTATAATAAATTGTCATAATCATATTTCGTTCTAAAAGCCGAAACCGGTTTTAGATATTTTAAATTTTCTATTATATCCTGAGCTGTAAAATCGGTACCACCAGGCCAAAACATCAAATCGCCTGCGCCAAGCCCCAATCCACTTCTGTGTGTCAATAAGTCTCGAATTGTAAATTCATTGGTTACATAATCATTATACATTTTGAAATTCGGTAGATACGTAATGACTTTATCATCCCATTTTAGTTTGCCTTCGTCTATTAAGATTGCTAAAGCGGCAGATGTAAAAGCCTTGCTGTTGGAAGCAATCCCATAAAGAGTGTTTGCATCCACCTTTTCATTGGTTAGGATTGATTTTACTCCATAACCTTTTGCCAGTACTACTTTTCCATCTTTAACAATTGCTACTGCAATTCCGGGAACATTGAAAGTGGTTAAAGTTCGATTAACTAAATTGTCCACTTCTTGTTCTGTAATTTGAGCAAAAGAATGGATGCTAAATGCAAGAAGAACTAAAAGAGAAATGCTGAATTTTTTCATACTATTCGATTTAATTTGTTTCTAGTTTAAAATCGGTAATCTACATTTCTCTCTTGAAATCCAAATCCTGAAAATCGTAACTAAAATCAGTTAACTCAGAAATGGGTTTCATTTTGATTGCAATTGCTTTTCCGTTTGCATCAAATTCAAAAAACAAATGTGCATCGGCATGGAAATAGGCATTATTCCATTTTACGACTAAGTTTTTGTCTTTGTATAGAAAGAGCTCCCCCGAAAGTTGTGGAGAACGTTTGGAAGCAAAATACAACTTTCCTTTCTTCTCGCTAATCACAATTTCGCCTAACCAATTGTCTTTAAATTTACCAATGTAATTATTGAAGTCAATTTTTATATTGTCTTTTTTGTTTTTGGCAACTAATGCCCAAACTTCGTCGGTTACTTTATCTGCCGATTCTTCGGTGGCTTTTACTCGATTACTGTAAATAGTAACGTAATCATCCGATTTTATTTCCAGATAGCTGTCTTTTATGGTATTTGTTATCGCACTAAAAGCAGCACCCGATTGTTGGTTTGTCAATACTATAATCCCTAAATTCAATTCAGGAAGTAAAGTAACCTGAGTCACAATTCCTTCTAAACCACCAGTGTGAGTTGCTTGCTTGTATCCTTTGACATCACTCAAAAACCAACCCAATCCATAAGAGCTAAAATGAGTGTTGTAAGGTGGTTTTGTCTTTGCAGGAATTATAGTTTGTGGAGTCCACATTTCAGTATGCTCTTTTTCAGAGAATAATTGTTTGTTTTCAGAGCCGTATTTTCCATTGTTCAATTGCATAATTGCCCATTTACTCATATCGTTTACACTTGAGTAGATGCCAGCAGCGGCGTCAAATAATTGATTTTTATATCTTGAAATTACCTTTAGTTTTCCGTTAATAGGTACGTGGGGTGCTATTATATTACTTGTATCTTTCAAACGAACAAACGAAGCTGCACTATTATTCATTTCCAATGGTTTCATGATTTTGCTTTCAACAAAATCACACCAGCTCATACCACTTACTTTGTGGATTACTTCTCCAGCAACGATATATAATAAATTGTCATAATCGTATTGTGTTCTAAAGGCCGAAACAGGTTTTAAATATTGTAAATTTTGTGTGATATCCTGCGCCGTAAAATTGCTTCCATCTGGCCAAATCATCAAATCTCCAGCTCCAAGTCCCAATCCGCTTCTATGAGTCAATAGATCACGAATCGTAAATTCGTTGGTTACATAATCATTGTACATTTTGAAATTCGGCAAATAAGTAATGACTTTGTC